>NZ_JAVSCF010000380.1:0-4239 GCF_031932565.1 Streptomyces sp. B1866 | reverse complement strand
CGCGAACTTCTCCAGCGCCTTCGCCATCGAACGCGCGGCCTCGGCGGTGTCACTGAGCCACCCGCCGTCCCGCCCCCTGGCGTACCGGGACCAGAAACCGGCGAACGCCTCGACCGCCTCACCCCGGTTGTGCCCAACCAGAGTCCTGGCCGCCTTGTCCGTCGCGACCCGCACCCCGTCCACACTGTCCGCGAACTCCCGCCACGCGTCCGCCGCATGCCGCAACGTCCCGGAATTCGCCTCCGGCCACCACATCCCCAGCTTCAGCAGGACATGCCGCGCCGTGTCCTCCAGACTCACCGGCCCCGGCCCTCACCAGACCCGCCCGACCCATCCCGGGTGAAGATCCCCGCGAGCAACTCGTCGTTGTCGACATGCNCCTCACCAGACCCGCCCGACCCATCCCGGGTGAAGATCCCCGCGAGCAACTCGTCGTTGTCGACATGCCCGTCCGCCATGTCGTTCATCGCCTCGTACACGCTGGCCAGCCCCAGGACCAGCACACCCACCGCGCTCTCGATCCTCTTCTGCTGCGGGGTGTAGCGACTCCCGAACTCCCTGCCCTGCTTGTCCTCACCCCACGGCTTGCCCAGCCCGTCCAGCGTCCTGACCAGCTTGGTCAGCGCGTCGCTCAGCTTCCCGCTCTGCTCATGGAACACCCGCGCCGACGACTTGATATCGGCCACCTTCATATCGAGGACCTTGTCCCCGCCGGGTCCCTCACCCATCAAGCGCCCCCCTGGGCTGACGACCGAGACGGTGTGCATCCAACCGGGTTCACACCGCAGGCATTGCCGGACCCGGGGAACTGTACACACGCGCGGGCCGGAATACCGGGATTACCGCCGAGGGCGCCGGCGCCGCGGCGGCACGGGAGCGGTCAGCCGCCCACCGCCGCCCCGTACGCCCCGTCCAGCCGCGCCAGTCGCTCGCGGACTCCGGCCGCGTCCGGGTGCCCCAGCTCGTTGAAGATCCGTAAGGTGGCCCGCCAGACCGAGCGGGCCTGGGCCGGGTCGCCCGCGGCCAGGTAGGTGGCGCCCAGGCGGCTCAGCGACTCGGCCTCGCGGACCCGCTCGCCGCGGCTGCGGCGCAGTTCGACGGCGCTGAGGTAGCAGGCGATGGCCTGGTCGTGGTGGCCGAGGTGGTGGTGGGCGTAGCCGAGGCTGTCCCAGGCGGCCGAGGCGCCGCGGCCGTCGCCGCGCTCCTGGCTGAGCATGAGGGCCTTCTCGCAGTGGACCAGGGCCTCCTGGTGGTCGCCGAGCATGGCGTGCGCCCAGCCGACGTTGTTCAGCGCGTACGCCTCGCCCCTGCGGTGGCCCGCCGCCCGGTACAGGACGAGGGCGCGCTGGGCGTGGTGCAGGCCCTCCTCGTGGCGGCCCTGGCGCTCGCTGGCGAGGTTCAGGGCGACGTGCGTCAGGGCCTGGCCCGCGGCGTCGCCGGTCTCGGCGTGCAGATCCAGGGCACGCGTGAGGTGGGTGCGGGCCAGCGCGTAGTGGCCCATGCGCAGGTGGGCCAGGCCCAGGCCGTGGTGGGAGTGGGCCTGGCCGGTGACGTCGCCGGTGCGGCGGGCGGCGTCCAGGGCGGTGCGGTGCACGGTGGCCTGGTCCTGCCAGTGCCCCACCTGGTCCAGGAACTCGGCCAGGCACCAGGCCAGCTGCCAGGCGTGGGTCTCGAAGCCGCTGTCCGCGGCCCGCTGGAGCAGGGCGAGCAGCGCGGGGTGCTCGACGGTGAACCAGGTCAGGGCCTGGCCGTGGGAGGAGAACACCTCGGTGGCCACGCCGGGCCGCGGCGGGTCGAGCGGGATCGGGTCGCGGTGCGGGGTGAAGGCGCGGCCCGCGGCGAGCGCGGTGTGCGTGACGTGGTCCAGGACGCGGTGCAGGGCGGCGCGGCGGGCGGCCTCGGAGTCGTGGCCGTGGCTGAGTTCGGTGGCGTAGGCGCGTAACAGGTCGTGCAGGGTGTACTGGCCGGGGGTGCGCTCGGTGAGCAGGTGGGCGCGGGTGAGCCGGCACAGCAGCGCCCGGGTGCGGGTTGCGGGCAGGCCCGCCAGGCTGGCCGCGGCGAGCGCGCCGACCTCGGGGCCGGGGTGCAGGCTCAGCAGGCGGAACAGGCGGGCGGCCGCGTCGTCCAGGGCGTGGTACGACCAGGAGAACACCGCCCGTACGTCGGTGGCCGCGTCGCCGCTGTCGAACGCGTCGAGGCTGCCGCGCGCGTCCCGCAGCTCGCGGGCGAGGGCGGCGAGGGAGAAGCCGGGGTGGGCGGCGGCGCGGGCGGCGACGACGGCCAGGGCCAGCGGCAGGCCCGCGCACGCCGCCACCATGTCGGCCACCGCCCGCGGCTCGGCCTCGGCCCGCTCGCCGCCCAGCCGCCGCGCCAGCAGCTCGCGCGCGGCGCAGGGGGCGAGCAGGTCCAGGGACAGCGGCTGGGCCTGCTCGGCGGCCACCAGGCCGGTCAGCCCGCTGCGGCTGGTCACCAGGGCCAGGCAGCCGGGCGAGCCGGGCAGCAGGGGGCGCACCTGGTCGGTGTCGCGGGCGTTGTCCAGCACCACCAGCACCCGGCGCCCGGCCAGCAGGCTGCGGTAGAGGGCCGTACGGTCCTCTACGGCGGCCGGGACGCGCTGCGCGGGCACCTGGAAGGCGTCGAGGAAGCCGCGCAGCGCCTCCGCGGGGGCCATGGCCGCGCCGGTCGGCCCGAAGCCGCGCAGGTTGACGTAGAGCTGGCCGTCGGGGAAGCGGTCGCGGACCCGGTGCGCCCAGTGCACGGCGAGGGTGGTCTTGCCGACGCCGCCGCTGCCGCCGATCACGGCAATGGCGGCGGCGGTGGGACCGGCCGGTCGGGCCGACGGTGACGGGGAGCGCGCCGGGACCGCCGGTTCCGGCGGGCGCGGGTGCCGGGGCGTCGGCTCCAGGGGCGGCTCAGGTGGCGGCCCGGCCGGCTCCGGCGGTCCGGGGCGGGCGCGCGGGCCGGGATCGGGCGGGGCCAGCAGCGCGTCGAGCCAGGCCAGCTCACCCTCCCGGCCGACGAAGTGCGTGACGTCGGACGGCAGTTGCTGGGGCACGGCCCCCGGCCGCGGCGCGTCGTCGGCCCGGCGCGGCGCGGGCCCCGGCCCCGTACCCGTGTCCAGTATCCGCAGGTGCAGCTCCTGGAGGGCGTCGCCGGGCTCCAGGCCCAGCTCCTCGACGTACCGCTGCCGGGTGCCGCGGAACAGCGCGAGCGCGTCGGCGCGCCGCCCGCAGCCGTGCAGCGCCTCCATCAGCAGGCCCACCGCCCGCTCCCGCAGCGGGTGGTCGGCCACCAGGCCCGACAGCGCCGATACGGCCTCGTGGTGGCGCCCGGCGCGCAGGTCGAGCGCGGCGCACTCCTCCACCGCCGCCCGCCGCTCCTCCTCCAGGCCCGCGCCGGCCGCCCGGCCCAGCCAGCCGCCCGCCACGTCCGCGAGCGCGGGCCCGTGCCACAGCTGGAGGGCCTGGCGCAGCAGGGCCGCGGCCGCGTCGCCGTCGCTCTGGCGGGCCCGGGCGACCAGGTCGCGGAAGCGGTACAGGTCCACCCGGCCGCGTTCGACCGCCAGGCAGTAGCCCTGCGCGGTGGTGGTCAGCCCGGTGCCGGGCAGCGGTGCGAGCAGGCGGCGCAGCCGGGAGATGTGGACCTGGAGGGCGTTGCGCGCGGTGCCGGGCGGGTCCTCCTCCCACACGGCCATGACCAGCCGGCCGACGGACACCACGCGGCCGGGCTCCAGCAGCAGCGCGGCGAGCACCGAGCGCTGCTGGGCGGCGGTGGGCCCGAGCCGCGAGCCCTCGTGCCAGATCCCCACCGGGCCCAGCAGCCGGAACTCGGCTTCCTCCACGCGGCGCCCCCGTCACCTCTCCGTGCCCACGGCCATCCGCGCAAGCCTACCCACGGCCCGGCGGTCAGCGGGGCTTCAGCGCGGATTCAGCCCCTCGTAGCAGCCTGGGGTCAGCGAGGGCGCCGCGGCGCACCCGACGGCTCAGGCGCCCGGTGCGGCGACGCCACCGGGCGCGGGACGCGCACGGCACGGGGGCCCTCGCTCCGGCACGAGGCGAGGAGCCCGCATGGCAGGTCGGCATGGGCGAGCACTGGCGGCGGGTCTCATCGCCGCGGCGGGACTGCTGGCGGCCGCCGGCGGCCCGTACGGCTGGGACGGCGGCGGCGACCGGGGCGACGGGGGCGGCGGCCGGGCGCGTACGGCCCACGCCGGGCCGGCGGCGGGCCACGGTCCGGCCG
>NZ_JAVSCF010000379.1:0-4263 GCF_031932565.1 Streptomyces sp. B1866 | reverse complement strand
GTGGGAGAGTAGGACGCCGCCGAACAAATATTGAGAAAAGCCCTGCCGGGATGTCCGGCGGGGCTTTTCCTTTTCTGCCCGGTGCGAGTGCCGGGCCGCCCCACGGTCCGTCGTCGTCCGCTCGCAGACCGTGTCCCCGGCTCTGTGGCCCATGCCGGGGCCAGACCCCTCGGTCGTCGATTTCCGGACAGCCCGATACGGTGGCGCCCATGAGCGGTCGCGCGCGCGTGATGTGGGACGACGAGGTAACGGGCTACGACTTCGGCGCCGGGCACCCTATGGACCCGGTGCGGCTCACCCTGACCATGCGGCTCGTCGAGGCCTTCGGGCTCGACCAGGACGTGGACGTGGTGGCCGCCAAGCCCTCGGGGGAGTCGACGCTGCGGCTCGTGCACCGGCCCGACTACATCGACGCGGTCCGGCGCGCGTCCGCCGACCCGCGCGCCGCGGACACCGCGTACGGGATCGGGACGCCCGACGACCCGGCCTTCGCGGGCATGCACGAGGTGTCGGCGCTGATCGCCGGGCAGTCGGTGGCGGCCGCCGAGGCCGTGTGGCGGGGTGAGGCGGCGCACGCGGTGAACTTCGCCGGGGGGTTGCACCACGCGATGCCCGCGAGCGCGTCCGGCTTCTGCGTCTACAACGACGCCGCCCTCGCGGTCGCGCGGCTGCTGGAGATGGGGGCCGAGCGGGTCGCGTACGTGGACGTGGACGTGCACCACGGGGACGGCGTCCAGGCGGTGTTCTGGGACGACCCGCGCGTCCTCACGATCTCGCTGCACCAGCACCCGCGGACCCTGTTCCCGGCGACGGGATGGCCGGATGAGACCGGCGGGGAGGGGGCCGAGGGCATGTCGGTGAACGTGGCGCTGCCGGCCGGGACGGGCGACGCCGGCTGGCTGCGCGCGTACCACGCGGTGGTGCCGGAGCTGCTGGCGGCGTTCCGGCCGCAGGCCCTGGTGACCCAGCACGGCGCCGACACGCACGTCGAGGACCCGCTGGCGCACCTGGCGGTGACCGTGGACGCGCAGCGGGCCGTGGCGGAGAGCTGCCACCGGCTGGCGCACGAGCACGCCGAGGGCCGGTGGGTGGCGCTGGGCGGCGGGGGATACGCGGTGGTCGACGTGGTGCCGCGGACGTGGACGCACCTGGTCGCCATCGCGGCCGACCGGCCGGTGGCGCCGGAGGCCGAGGTGCCGGAGGAGTGGCGGGACGAGGCGTACCGCCGCACGCGGCAGCCGGGGCCCCTGCGGATGACCGACGGGCGGCAACCGGAGTGGCGCGACTTCACCGATTCGGGGTACAACCCGGGTGACTGGGTGGACCAGGCGATTCTGGCCACCCGCCGCGCGGTCTTCCCGCACCACGGGTTGCTTCCCTAGCCCGCCCACCCGCGCCTGCCCTGGTATGGCCCTCCCGCGGTGCTTCCGGGCGTTCTCGCCCCGCTCTCCAGGGGCGGCGGCCGGGGCCGGGAGCGCGGCGGGGACGCTCCGCGCCGGCGCGCGGCGAGGGAAGAGGGCGCCGGTTCTCCTGACGGCACCGGCTCTACGTCCGCGTGACGAGCGGCTCTCGGCGGCCGACTGTCTCTGACTCGGCCCCGAGCATGGTAGATGTGTCGACATAACGACCCGGTTTCGAGTACGCACGTACAACCCGGACTACGCTCGAAGCAGCACGTTCAGGACGGAATCCGGCGCGCCGCGAGGCCGTGCGCGACCCGCCTCGCGCCCCCTTCCCCACCTCTCGCTTCGGGTCGCGCCCGGCCCGCCACGGCGCGTGGGGGTCCGCCCTCCGGGTGGCCCCGGAAGGTCGGCGGGAGGAGCATCGGGCCAGGTCAGGGCGTTGGCGGGGGTGGTGGGACGGCGGGTGCGGGGGCTGGGGCCGGGTGGTGGTAGGAGGGAAGTGGCGGGCGGGTGCAGGCGTTCCGCTTGATGACGCTGTGCGGTCTGGTTACTACCGGCCGCTTACTCGCTATGTACTCAAACAAGCGTGTCTGTCACGGAAGGCGCTCGATCGCTACTCCTCTTCCCCACTCGTATCACGCGCCCCTAACCTGGTGAGGAGCGCGCATGCGAGAAGGAGTCACCGGAGGGGAAGCCGGTGCCCGACATGTGCGGAAGGTTCAGGTGTGTGATGGCTGCTGGCGAAAGGCCTCTGAATGAGGTTCAGTTTCTGACCGTCGCGGAAGTCGCCGCGGTGATGCGAGTGTCCAAGATGACCGTGTACCGCCTGGTGCACAGCGGTCATCTGCCGGCGATCCGAGTGGGCAGGTCCTTCCGGGTCCCAGAGCAGGCCGTTCATGAGTACCTTCGCGAGTCGTACGTGGGGGTGGAGTCCGCCTAGGTCCTGTCGTCAAAGTAGCGTCGTTCGCCCGAAGGGCGGGCCCCGCGGCGTCTGGTGCGTGCGATCGCAAGGCGGAGGAGGAGAGCGCAGCGGCGCTGCGTGCGACGACGACAACGCCGCGAGCGCGCGTGCCAGGCGTCGCGGGGCAGACGGGACTTTGACGACAGGGCCTAGCGACCCTCCCTCGGATTACCTCCTTCGCTGGGCGGCAGGTAGGCTGGCCCGCTGTAGGTCGTGTGGGCTCGGACGCCCCGCACCGAGTGAAGACGAAGTGAGCGAGGGTAGTCGTGGGCTCTGTTATCAAGAAGCGGCGCAAGCGGATGGCCAAGAAGAAGCACCGCAAGCTGCTCAAGCGCACGCGCGTCCAGCGTCGTAACAAGAAGTAGGCACGCGCCGCTGTGTCCGTTCCGCAGCCCTTCCACCGCGCAGGTGGGAGGGCTGCGGTTCGTGCTGCGCCCCGCGTGGTACCCGGTGCACGCCGGACGGCGCCCGGGCGCGGGCGTACGGCCGCCGCGCGCGGGAACGCGGGCAGGAGGAGGGACGGGGCACCGAAAGCCGCTCGCCGCGCATGGCGGTCGGCGGCGCGCCGTATCCAGCGGCTACCGTGTTCGGCACAGGCCGGATCCGCTGTCGGTCGGAAGGAAGGCGCTGGTCTTGGGCAAGGTCGTGCTGGTCACGGGAGTCGCGCGGCAGCTCGGCGGCCGGTTCGTGCGGCGGGTGCAGCGCGAGCCCGGTGTCGAGCGGGTGATCGGCGTGGACGCCGTGCCGCCCGAACACGACCTCGGTGACGCCCGCTTCGTCCTGACCGACATCCGGCAGCCGACGATCGGCAAGCTGCTGGCCGAGACCCGCGCGGACACGGTCGTGCACATGGACCTCAACGCTGCCGCGCTCGGCCCGCGCGGGCGCCGCGTGCCGACCGCCTCGGCCAAGGAGACCAACGTCATCGGCACGATGCAGCTGCTCGGCGCGTGCCAGAAGGCGCCGTCGGTCAAGCGGCTCGTGGTCCGCTCCAGCACCAGCGTGTACGGGGCGGCGCCGCGCGACCCGGCCGTCTTCACCGAGGCCACGCAGCCGAAGTCGCTGCCCGGCGGCGGCTTCGCCAAGGACGTGGCCGAGGCCGAGGGGTACGTGCGCGGCTTCGCGCGCCGGCGCCCGGACGTGGCCGTACGCGTGCTGCGGCTGGCCACCGTGCTCGGCCCGTACGCCGACTCGCCGCTCGCGGACTACTTCGCGCTGCCCGTGCTGCCCACCGTCATCGGCTACGACCCCCGGCTCCAGTTCGTGCACGAGGACGACGCGGTGGAGGCGCTGCGCATCGCCGCGTGCGGGCCGGCGCGGGGCGCCACGGCGAGCGGCACGTACAACATCGCGGGCGACGGCGTGCTCACCCTCTCCCAGGCGGCCCGTCGGCTCGGCCGCCCGACGCTGCCGCTGCCGCTGCCCGCGCTCCGCTGGGCCGGGGCCGCGCTGCGCTCGGTGGGCGTCGCGGACCTGTCGGCCGAGCAGGTGCGGCTGCTCACCCACGGCCGCGTCGTCGCCACGCGCGAGGCGCGCGAACGGCTCGGTTTCACGCCCGCCTACACCACCGCCGAGGCGTTCGCGGACTACGCACGCGGCCGCGGGCCCGGGCCGGTCGGGCCCGCGGTCCTGGCCCGCGCCGTGGACGAGCTGGCCGGCCTGCTGGCCGTGGACGGCGGTCACGACTTCCGGGGCTCCGGCGCGCCGAGCCGGGCCCAGGACCGAATCCCGTAGGTGAGGAGCGCACCACCATGGCGGACGCCAAGGTCATCCCGTTCGGGGAGGAGCCGCGGTCCCGGCGGAAGGGCCCGCGGACGGCACCGGCGAAGGGCCCCGCGGGCGCGGGCGGCGCCGGCTCGGCGGGCTCCGGCCGGGCCGGGCGCGCGCACGGCCCGCTGC
>NZ_JAVSCF010000378.1:0-4268 GCF_031932565.1 Streptomyces sp. B1866 | reverse complement strand
CGGCGGCGCTGGCCGCGGCGGCCGAGGCCGCCGCCATGCGGGCCAACACGGACACTCCCTGGCTGTCGCGGCACCTGCCGGCCGAGTGAGCCCGGCGCGCGCCGCACGGCGTACGGGGCGCTGAGGGCGTACGGGCGCAAGGGACACACGCGGGCCGGGCGGCACCCACGGGCGGTGCCGCCCGGCCCTCGCGCTGCCGAACGCCGCACCGCCCGTACGCCGCCCGCGGGCCGCGCCGCCGTACGCCGCGCCGCTGCCGCCGGTGCACGGCGGCGGGTCAGTTGCGGCTGATCTCCTTGTCGATCAGCTCGAACATCTCGTCGTCGGTGGCCGACCGGAGGTCCGGCCCGGCGTCGCCGCCCTCCTCGGCGCCGGTCGCGCCCGTCACCTTGCGGGCGAGGGAGCGCAGCCGCACCGCCAGGCTGCCGCGCGTGTCGTCGTCGAGCGCCGAGACCGACAGGGCCGACTCCAGCCGCTCCAGCTCGGCCAGGACCGCCGAGGCGGGCCCCGACGGGGTGTCGGGGCTCAGCTGGGTGTGCAGGTGACCGGCGAGTGCGGTGGGGGTCGGGTGGTCGAAGACGAGGGTCGCGGGCAGGCGCAGGCCCGACAGGGCGTGCAGGCGGTTGCGGAGTTCCACCGCGGCGAGGGAGTCGAATCCCAGCTCGCGGAACGGGGCGTCCGGGCGGACCGCGCCCGCGCCGCCGTGCCCGAGGACGGCGGCGGTGTGGGTGCGGACGGCGGCGAGCAGGGTGTCCCGCTGCTCCGCGGGCTCCAGGGCCGCCAGGCGGGTGCGCAGGTCCACCGCGTCCGCGCCGGCCTCGGCCCGCTCGCGGCGCGCGGCGCGGGCGGGTACGAGCGCGTGGAACAGCGGCGCGAGGGTCTGGGCGGCGCGCAGGCTCCGCATGTCCAGCCGGGCCGGGACCAGGAGCGGGCGGTCGCCCGCGAGGGCGGCGTCGAACAGCGCCAGGCCGTCCTCCGTGCTGAGCGGGCTGAGACCGGAGCGGGTGATGCGGGCCCGGTCGCCCTGGTCGAGGTGGCCGGTCATCCCGCCGCGGTCCTCCCACAGCCCCCAGGCGAGTGACACGGCGGGCAGGCCGTGCGCGCGCCGGTGGTGGGCGAGCGCGTCGAGGAAGGCGTTGGCGGCCGCGTAGTTGCCCTGCCCGGGCGCGCCGAGGACCCCGGCCGCGGAGGAGAACATGACGAACGCGGCCGGCCGCGCCTGGCGGGTCAGCTCGTGCAGGTGGAAGGCGGCGTCCACCTTGGGGGCCAGTACGGTGCCGAGGTGCCGGGGGGTGAGGGAGGCGACCGTCGCGTCGTCCAGGACGCCCGCGGCGTGGACGACACCGGTCAGCGGGTGCGCGGCGGGGATCGCCGCGAGCAGTCCGGCCAGCGCGGCGCGGTCGCCGGTGTCGCAGGCGCGAAGCGTCACCTCCGCGCCGAGACCGGCGAGTTCGGCGCGCAGGCCGGCGGCGCCGGGCGCGTCCGGGCCGCGCCGGCCGGCCAGCAGAAGGTGCCGTACGCCGTGGGCGGTGACCAGGTGCCGGGCGAGCGCGCCGCCGAGCGCGCCCGTGCCGCCGGTGATCAGCACGGTGCCCTCGGGATCGAACGGGCCGGGCGCACCACCGTCCCCGCCCGCGCCGGCCGCCCGCGTGCCGGGGACCGTACCGGCGGCGGGTACGCGCGCGAGCCGCGGCGCGAGGAGCACTCCCGCGCGTACGGCCGTCTGCGGTTCGCCGCAGGCGAGCGCCGCGGCCACGGTGGCCGGGGCCGCCTCCGCGCCGTCCACGTCGAGCAGGACGATCCTGCCCGGGTGCTCCGACTGCGCGGAGCGCACCAGGCCGCACACCGCCGCGCCCGCCAGGTCCGTCACGTCGTCCGCCGCGGCCGTGGCCACCGCGCCCCGGGTCACCACGACCAGGTGGGACGGGGCCGGCTCGCTCCACGCCAGCCAGGCCTGCACGGCCTCCAGCGCACGGGCCGTCACCTCCCGTACGGCGCCGGGCAGATCCGCGGTGTCGACGGCGGGGCCGCCGCAGTGCAGCACGACGGCGTCGGGGACCGGCTCCCCCGCCTTCAGCGCCTCGGCCAGCTCCGCCAGGCTCGCGTACCCGTCCGCCGACGCCGCGTCCGGGCTCGGCGGTCCCACCGTGACCAGGCGCGGCGGGGCCGACGGCGCCGCGGCGGCCACGGGCTGCCACTCGACGTGGAACAGCGACTCGTCCCGGGTGGTACGCGAGGCGGCCGACAGCTCGTGCGCCGACACCGGGCGGACGGCGAGCGCCTCGATCGAGGCGACCGGCCGGCCGACGCCGTCCGCCAGGTCGACCGTCAGCGCGTGCCGGCCGCGCTCCGCATCGGCCGCGGTGAGCCGTACGCGCAGGGACGAGGCGCCGGCGGCGTGCAGGCTCACCCCGCTGAACGAGAACGGCAGAGCCCCTTCCGGCAGTCCGCCGGCCGGCCGCAGCGCGGCGGAGTGCAGGGCGGCGTCCAGCAGGGCGGGGTGGACGACGAACCGGCCGGTCTCGCTCTCCGCCTCGTCGGGCAGGCGCACCTCCGCGTAGATCTCCTCGCCCCGCCGCCAGGCCCGCCGCAGGCTCCGGAAGACCGGGCCGTAGTCGAACCCCCGCGCCGCGTACTGCTCGTACAGGTCGTCCAGTTCCGCCGCGCCGCATGCGACGGCGTCCGGCGGCGGCCACGCCACCGCCGCGTCGCCGCTCCCGGGGTGCGCGAGGGCGTCCAGGGTGTCCCGCGCGGCCTGGGGTCCGAGCCGGCCCGTGGCGTGGCGCACCCAGCCGGGTTCGTCCTCGGGGTCCTCCGGCCGTGCGGAGACGGTCAGAGCGCGGTGGCCCTCCTCGTCCGGTGCCGCGACCCAGACCTGCACCTGGACCGCGCCCCGCGCCGGCAGGAACAGCGGCTCGTGCAGGGTGACCTCCTCCACGCGCCGGCAGCCCACCCGGTCGCCTGCCTGGAGGGCCAGGTCGAGGAAGGCGGTGCCGGGCAGCAGCGCGGCCCCGGCGATGGCGTGGTCGGCGAGCCACGGGTGGGTGGCCAGGGACAGCCGGCCGGTGAGCAGGCAGCCCTCCCCCTCGGCCAGGGCCACGGCCGCGCCCAGCAGCGGGTGACCGGTCGGGTCCAGACCGGCCGTCGTGACGTCTGGCGCGGCGGCGGGGGTGGTCAGCCAGTAGCGCTGGCGTTGGAAGGGGTAGGTGGGCAGGTCGGTGGGGTGGGGTGGGGTGGGGGTGGGGAGGTGGTGGTGCCAGGTGACGGGGAGTCCGTGGGTGTGGGCGCGGGCCAGGGCGGTCAGTATGCGGTGGGTGTCGTCTTCGTGGCGGCGGAGGGTGGGGATGACGGTGACGGGTGTGTCTGCGGTGTCGGCGGTTTCGTGGATGGCGGGTGTCAGTGTGGGGTGGGGGCTGACTTCGATGTAGGTGGTGAATCCCTGGTCGGTCAGGGTGCTGATGGCGTCGCCGAAGCCCACGGGCTGTCGCAGGTTGCGGTACCAGTACTGCGCGCCCGCGCCGCCGTCGCTGTCGCCGGTGGTGTCGGTGTCGTCCATCCAGCGGCCGTGCACGGTGGAGTACCACGGGATCGTGCCCGGCCGCAGGGTGAGGCCGTCCAGCGATGCCAGCAGTTCCTCGCGCACGGCCTCGACGTGGGGGGAGTGCGAGGCGTAGTCGATCGGGACCAGCCGCGGCTTCGCCGCGCCGGGGGCAAGGGTGCGGGTGAAGTACTCCACCGCCTCCTCGACCGCGGCGAGGTCGCCGCTGACGGCCGCGGTCCGCGGCCCGTTGACCGCCGCGATCCACACCCTGCCCGGCCAGCGCCGGGCCACTTCCTGGCGCAGCGTGTCCGCCGGCGCCGGGATCGAGGCCATGCCGCCCTTCCCCCGGAGGGCCCGCACCGCCCGGCTGCGTACCGCGACCACCCGGGCGGCGTCCTCCAGCGACAGCGCGCCGCTGACGCAGGCGGCGGCGACCTCGCCCTGGGAGTGGCCGACCACCGCGTCCGGGGTGACGCCGTGCTCCTGCCACACGGCGGCCAGGGAGACCATCACCGCGAACAGCACCGGCTGCACGAACTCCGCGCGCTGCCACCGCGGATCGCCCGTCCCGGCCTCCAGCAGCCGGTCCAGGTCCCAGTGCAGGTGCGGTGCCAGCGCCTGCCTACCGGCGGTGAACGCCTTCGCGAACGCCGGCGAGGTGCGCAGCAGACCCGCTCCTGTACCCGCCCACTGGCTGCCCTGGCCGGGGAAGACGAACACCGTACGG
>NZ_JAVSCF010000377.1:0-4326 GCF_031932565.1 Streptomyces sp. B1866 | reverse complement strand
CCCCCCGAAGAGGACATCCGCGCAGTAATGGAGTGCCGCCGACGCGGCTCGGCCGCCTGTCGCAGAACCGTTACGGTCCCGTGGCAGCTCGGAGAACATTACGCATCGGCGAACCTGGTGTCAACCTCTGGGGGCCGATTCTCTTCGGCTCGCCTCCTGCCCGTACCAGCGGCCACCCGACCGGCCCGGTCAGCCGCGGTCGGCCCGGTGCGGCTCAGGGCCGCGCGTCACTCCATGTCGTCCAGGTCGTTTAGCCGGCCGCCCGCGTCGGGCTGGGCCGCCTCCACCCGGCGCAGCAGCCGCCGGAGCAGGCCGCCGAGCAGGGCGCGCTCCGCGCCGGTGAGGTCCTGGAGCAGGTCCTCCTCGAAGACGGAGGCCATCCGCATCGCCTCCAGCCACTTCTCGCGCCCTTCCCGGGTCAGCTCCACGATGACGCGCACCCGGTTGGTCTCGTCGCGCTGCCGGGTGACGAGACCTTCGCCCGCCATGCGGTCGATGCGGTGGGTCATGGCGGCGGGGGTGAGGCCGAGGCGCTTGGCCAGGTCTCCGGGACCGAGCTGGTAGGGGGCGCCGGACAGGACGAGGGCCTGCAGCACCTCCCACTCCGCGTTGCTGATGCCGAGGGTCGACGTCTGGCGCCCGTACGCGACGTTCATCCTCCGGTTGAGCCGGCTCAGGGCGCTCATCACGCGCTCGACCTGCGGGTCGAGGCCCGCGAACTCGCGCTGGTAGGCCGCGATCTGCTCGTCGAGGCTCAGCTCGGCCGACTCGGGGGTCTCCGACATGGCGCGCAGTATGGCACGCCGTACCTCAGCTCCCGAAGCCCTTCACCTTGTACTCTTTACGTTAAAAGTTTAGCATCTAAGTCTTGAGGTCTACAGGCTTGGTCCGTGCATCCACTTCGGCGCGGGCTCCGAGGCGGGAGGGTGAGAGGTGACCACCAGCGTGATGGGCGCGGCGCTGCGCCGGATCCAGATGGGGAACGCGCTGAGCGCGTTCGGTAACGGCTTCACCGTCCCCTTCCTGTTCATCTACGTGGCGCGGGTGCGGGACCTGGGCGCGAGCACGGCGGGTGTGGTGCTCGCGACGTTCGCCGTGGCCGCGCTCGTGGTGCTGCCCTTCGTGGGCCGCTGCATCGACCGGCGCGGCCCGCTGCCGGTGGCCGTCGCCGGTGCCGTCACGGCCGCCGTGGGCTCGCTGAGCCTGGGCCTGGCCACCACCGAGCCGCTGGTCATCGCGGCGTCCGGCGTGCTCGGCGCGGGCATGGCGGTGACCCAGCCGGCGCTCGCCACGATGATCGTGTGGTGCTCGACGCCGGCCACCCGGTCGCGCGCCTTCGCCGTGCAGTTCTTCCTGAACAACCTGGGTCTCGGCGTCGGCGGGCTGCTCGGCGGGCTGCTGGTGGACACCTCGGACCCGTCGACCTTCGTGCGCCTGTTCGCGATCGAGGCGGCGATGTCCCTGGTGCTGGCCGCCGCGGTGGCGACCGCGCGGCTGCCCGAGGCGCCGCGGGTGACGGACGCGGTGCCCACCGAGGACGGGGCCGGAGGCGGCTGGCGGGCGCTGCTGGGGCACCGGGCGATGGTGTGGCTGTGCGTGCTGGGCTTCATGCTGTTCTTCGCCTGCTACGGGCAGTTCGAGTCGGGCCTGTCCGCGTACGCGGTGGAGGTCGCGCACGTCTCCCCCGCCACGCTGGGCGCCGGGCTCGCCGTGAACACGGCGGTGATCGTGCTGGCGCAGTTCCTGGTGCTGGGTCCGGTCACGCGGCGGCGGCGCAGCCGGGTCATCGCGCTGGTCGGGCTGATATGGGCGGTGGCGTGGGCCGCGGCCGGCCTGGCGGGCCTGGTGCGCGGCGGCCTCGGCTTCGCGACCGGCGCCCTCATATCGACGTACGCGCTCTTCGGCCTCGGTGAGGCGATGCTGGCGCCCACCGTGGCTCCGCTGGTCGCCGACCTGTCGCCGGCGTCGCTGATAGGCCAGTACAACTCCGCGTTCGCCCTGGTCAAGCAGCTGGCGCTGGCGGTGGGGCCGGCGGTGGGCGGGGTGATGGCGGGGGCCGGGCTGCACGGGGCGTACATCGCGCTGCTGATCGGCTGCTCGCTGGCCGTCGCCGCGCTCGCCCTGCGGCTGGGCGGGCAGCTGACGGCCCGGCAGGACGGCCTGCTGCGGGCGGCCGCCGCGGGCGCGGGACGGCGCGGCCAGGCGGATCCGGTGGCCAGGGCAGCNGCTCCCGACGCCGGCTACGGCCACTCGCGGCGTTGGCGAAACGTCCGAACAGAACCACTATTCGGACGCATCGCCGCCTTGCGATTGACCGCACCTGACGCCGCTCGCTGATCCACGAGGGATTACGGGACAGCCTTTAGGCCCGGCCCCCGCCCTCCGTCAGTGGTCCTTCGCGGTAGGCAGCAGGAATTCGCACCACACCGCCTTGCCGCCGCCCGGCGTGCGACGCGAGCCCCAGGAGGAGGCGACGGACTCCACGATGGAGATGCCGCGTCCGGCCTCGTCCGCGGGCTCGGCCCGGCGGCGGCGCGGCAGGTGCTCGTCGCCGTCGGTCACCTCGATGATCAGCCGCCGGTCGGTGCGGCGCAGCCGCAGCCGCATCGGGGGCGTGCCGTGCAGGAGCGAGTTGGCGACGAGTTCGCCGGCGGCGAGCACGCCGTGGTCGCGCAGCTCGGCGGGAAAGCGCCAGCTGGCCAGGACGCCGGAAGCGAAGGCCCGCGCGCGGGGCGCCGCTTCGACGCCGCCCAGCAGTTCCAGCGCGGCGTTGCGGAACAGCTCGGCGTCGTGGCCCGTACGGACCGGGTTCTGCAGGACGAGCAGGGCGACGTCGTCGTCGTGGCCGGCGGTGATGCCCAGCGTGCGGATGAGGCGGTCGCACATGACCTGGGGCGAGCCGGTGGCGCCCGCGAAGGCGCGCTCCAGGGCGGCGAGACCGTCGTCGATGTCCTTGTCGCGGCGCTCCACCAGGCCGTCGGTGTACAGGACCGCGGTGGAGCCGGGTGTGAAGGGGACCGTGCCCGAGGTGTGCGTCCAGCCGCCGGTGCCCAGCGGCGGGCCGGTGGGCTCGGTGACGTGGCGCAGCATGCCGTCGGCGTCGCGGACCAGCATGGGCAGGTGGCCGGCGGACGCGTAGACCAGGCGGCCCTCGTTGGGGTCGTGGACTGCGTAGGCGCAGGTGGCGATCTGGGTGGGGTCGATCTCGGCGGCCAGTCCGTCGAGCAGTTGCAGCACCTCGTGCGGCGGCAGGTCGAGGCGGGCGTAGGCGCGTACGGCGGTGCGCAGCTGGCCCATGACGGCGGCGGCGCGCACGCCGCGGCCCATGACGTCGCCGATGACCAGGGCGGTGCGGCCGGCGCCGAGGGTGATGACGTCGTACCAGTCGCCGCCGACGGCCGCGTCGGTGCCGCCGGGCTGGTAGGTCGCGGCGACCCGCAGGTCGTCGGGTTGCTCCAGCTTCTGCGGCAGGAGGCTGCGCTGGAGGGTGACGGCGGCCTCCCGCTGCAGCCGCTCGCTGCCGCGCAGCCGCTCGGCCGCCTCGACCTGGTCGGTGACGTTGGCGCCGAAGACGAGGACGCCGCGGCGCGGGTCGGCGGCCTCCCGGCCGCGCGCCCCGGGCGCGGGTCGGGCGGCCGGGGCCCGGCGGGAGTCTCCGTCGGCCGCGCCCTCGGGGCCGGGCAGGGCGGCGGGGCCCGGGGCGGCCACCTCGATGGGGGTGCAGGTGAAGGTGTAGTAGCTGGGCCGGTACCGGTCGCCCGCGAGGACCCGCCGCGACTTGACGGTGCGCGGCCGGCCGCTGCGCCGCACCTGGTCCATGAGCGGCAGCAGGCCCAGGTCGCGCAGCTCGGGCAGGGCCTGGCCGGCGGGCGCGCCGGGCACGGGCAGGCCGAACAGGTCGGCGTACGCGTCGTTGACGTACGCGATGCGGTGGTCGGGGCCGTGCACGACGGCGACCAGGGCCGGGATCTGGCCGAGGATGTCGGGAACGGACAGCCCGGCGAGGGTGCGCAGGGCGGCGGGCTCAAGCCAGCCCTGGGCCGCCGCGGTCGGCCGCGGGGGCGGTTCGTCGCCGGACGAGGCGTCGGCGAGCTCGCCGCGCGCGGCCGGAACGGAGCCGCTGCCGCCGCCCGCCGCGGCGGAAGCCTGCGGCCGCCCCGAGCCGCGGCGGGCGCGCGCGGCGGTGCGTCGCTGTGTTCCGGGAAGTCGGGCGCTCCAGCGGGTGAAGTTCACTGAGGTATGCCTCGCGTTGTGGTTCGGGGACGGCACGTCGGCCGGCCACGTCGCCTGGCGGCTGATGTCACGTCGGATGACGCCTCGTGGGCT
>NZ_JAVSCF010000376.1:0-4356 GCF_031932565.1 Streptomyces sp. B1866 | reverse complement strand
GCCGGATCGCGCCCCGGCCCGCCGCCCGGCCGGGCCGCGATCCGTACGCGCCGGCCTGGGACCGGCCCATAGCCGCGGCGCGGACGGCTCGGCCCGTACGGGCGCGTCCCGTACAGGTGCGTCCCGCGCGGGCGCGGAGGGCGCGGGCTGGGACGGCGCGGGCGAAGGCGGTGCGGGCGAAGGCGGTGCGGCGGCCGGCCGGGACGGGGCACGGCCGGCCGCGGGCCCGGTCACGCCGCCGCGAACCCGCCCACGAACCGCAGCGTCGCGTCGAGTTCGTCCAGGCTGATCAGCCGGCTGCGCGGGCGCAGCATGCCGAGCGTGCCGTAGTGGGCCAGCTCCCGGCAGCGCGCGGTCAGCCAGGCCCAGTCCAGGCCCAGGTAGTCGGCCAGCGCGCGCAGCCGGACCGCCGGCGTCGGCCCGGCCACCACGCTGGTGGCGCGCGCGTGGTGGACGGCCTGCGCGTAGGTGTGCGCCTCGGGGCGGCGGTCGGCGGTGTCGACGTGCCAGATGCCGTCCCCGCGCAGCCAGTTGGCCACGATCACCCGGCCGTCGGGGGTCAGCGTGAACGCGTCGAGCTGGGCGTACTCCGGTTCGGTGCACACCCACACCGTGACGCCGCGCAGCTCCAGCAGCGCCAGCGCGAGGAATAACAACACGCGCTCGTAGCGCTCGCTCTCCTTCACGTTGGCCTCCGGCAGGCAGAACGCGGCGCCCGGCGGCGCGTCGGGGCCGGAGTGCCGGTCCTTGACCCGGGACAGGGCCGAGTGCCGGTGCCGGAAGAACAGCAGGGTCGACGCCTCCTCGCCCCACTGCTCGCGGCACCAGAAGCGCAGCGGCTCGGAGTCGTCCTGAAGGTCGCGCAGCCGTTTGCACACGTACAGCATGCAAAACCGCGAGCCGAGCCAGGCGGCGCCCACGGCCGACAGCTCGGGCGCGGCCGACCGGGCCACGGCCGACCGGGACTGCGCGAGGTAGGGCGCCAGCTCCCGCTCCTCGCTGTCGAGCGTGTGGTCGTCGGCCAGCAGGCTGTCGTCCAGGTTCGTGACGGCCCACAGGATGCCGTAGGTGAGGTCGTCCAGCCGGTACGGGGCCGGGACCGGCAGCGTGCCCACCGGCTGGTCGACGGCCAGGTGCCGGCGGGCGTACGCGGCGTCCAGCACGTACAGGCCCTCCCCGCCGGCCGCGCCCAGGGAGGCCAGCAGCAGCGCGCGGCGGGAGGGCTGCACGAAGGACTTCATGTGCGGGTGGTCCTCCGGGCCGATCAGCACCACGTCGTCCTGGGCCCGGGCCTCGTACATCTGCACGGCCACCGAGGTGCCGTCGAAGAACCGCAGGCCGCCCAGCCGCCAGACGCCGTCCACCCCGGGGGCGGGGGAGTCGGGGGACAGCGACGAGCTGAGCCAGGCCGAGTCCAGTGCCAGCGCCGCGGCCAGCGACGTGCGGTGCGGGGTGCGCGCGGTGACGACCTCGCGGCTGGGCGCGGGCTGGAAGAGCTGGTCGGCGTTGACGCCGAGCATGTACTCCAGCACCATGCGGGCGTCGCCGCGCGGTATCTGCTCGCCGTTGAGCCACCGTTTGAAGGTGGTGCTGGAGACGGTCACGCTGGCCAGCCGGTGGTTGCCGAGCTCCTTGGCGGCCCGCCGCGCCGCCCGGGCGAAGTGGATGCCGAACGCGGACCAGCCGGCCCAGCCCCGCTTCTCCAGCAGGACACGCAGCAGCGTAGGGGCGCGCATGGGTTCCCTCCCTGCTAGCGGCGGTGGCGGGCGGCGGGCGGCGTGCCGTGGTCCGGCGGGCTCCAGGAGGTGCGGGACGGCGGCGGTGCTGTGGTGTCGATCATGGATCCTCGGTCGTGGGCGGACGCGGCACGAGCGCGGAGCACCTGTGGGCGCGCATATGCCGTTCCGCTACCGGCCCGGCATATCCAAGGTGCCTTGCGAGTCGTGGATGACTAGAGTCGTGGTGGAACCGTCGGGGATATTAGCTCACGAAACCCATCACGTTCGCACAGGTGAGCGTGCGATTTCGGGGAGTTGGGGGGAAGTGATGACGGCTGCCCCCGCACCGTCGCGGTGGCGGCCGGCCGGCGCGGCGGACACCGCCGGGGCCCGGACCGGCGATGCCTACCCGCCCGCGCCCCGGCCCAGTCCTCGCCCCTGGCCCTGCCCGACGACGCCGGCCGCCGACGCCGGGTCCGATGTCAGGGTCCGGGCGGTGTCGGACCGGCGGTCAGACGCCGGTAGGCGTCGGGGCGGAGCGCGCGCCGTCCTCGTCCGCGGTGGTGGCGGTGGTGCGATGGGCGCGTTCGACGGCCTGGCCCCAGTACGTTCCGGCGACCATGAGCACGGCGCCGACAAAGGCCCACACAGTGAGCCGTTCGCCGCCGAGGCTGATCCCGACCGCGACGGCCCAGATCGGCTCGGTGCCCAGCAGCAGGCTGGCCCGGCTGGCGGAGGTGCGCTGCACGGCCCAGGTCTGGGCGAGGAAGGCGAAAACGCTACAGAACAGGGCGAGATAGATCAGCTGCGACCAGGCGGCGGCGCTGCTGCGGGCCAGGTCGGGCAGGTGCGTGAGGGCGGGCGCCAGGAACAGCGCCGAGCCGACGGCGGTCTGCGCGGTCGTCAGGTGGAGCGGGTCCATGGGGCGGCGGGCGGTGAGCCGTCCGACGAGCGCGACGTGCCCGGCGCGTACGACCGCGGCGGCGAGCATCAGGGCGTCGCCGAGCCGTAGCGCGCGCGGTCCGGTGCCGGAGGTGAGCAGTCCGACGGCCAGGACGCACAGGCCGGCGGCGGCGAAGAACGTCCAGGGCGGCCTGCGACGTCGAGCGGTCCGGTCCAGCAGCGGCGTCAGCACGATGGTCAGGCTGATGATCAGCCCGGCGTTCGCGGCGCTGGTGTGCGCGACCCCGTAGGTCTCCAGCACCAGAACGGCCGCCTGCGTGACCCCCAGCAGCGACCCCGCGCCGACCTCCGCGCGGGTCCAGCGGCGTGCCCCGCGGCGGGCGGCGACCAGGACTGCGCACGCGAGCGCGGAGAGCGCGTACCGGGCGAACAGCACGGTGGTGACCGGGAGCGCGCCGGTGGCCGTCTTGGCCGCCAGGTAGCTGGAACCCCAGACCAGCGCGATCAGGAACAGCACGGCGTCGGTACGGCGTTCAGCGGGCATGTCCCCACGCTGCACCAGCAGGATGTTGAAGACCATCACCAGCTTCTAAAGCGAAGCTGTAGCGGCCCTACACTGTCCGCGTGGACGAGCGGCAGCTGCGCATCCTGCGGGAACTGGGAGAACTGGGCAGTGTCAGCGCCGTCGCCGAGGCACTGCACGTGACGCCTTCCGCGATCTCCCAGCAGTTGCGCCTGTTGCAGCGCTCGATCCCCGTCCCGCTCACCGAGCGCGCCGGCCGCCGGGTGGTGCTGACCGAGGCCGGGCAGACCCTGGCCCGCGCGGCCATCGAGGTGGAGACGGCCCTGGCCCGGGCGCGACACGCCGTCACCGACTTCACCGAGCGGCCTGACGGCGACGTCTCGCTGGCGGCGTTCCACAGCGCGGCCGCCGCGTTCTTCCCCCTGCTGCTGCGCGGCCTCGCCGGGCCGGGCCGGCCACGACTGGCCCTCGCCGACGAAGACGTCGCCCAGGACCACTTCCCCGCCCTCACCCGTGACTACGACCTCGTGCTCGCCCACCGCCTCGACCACAGCCCGCCCTGGCCCCGCACCGTCACCACCAGCACCCTGCTGCGGGAGCCGCTCGACGTGGCCCTGCCGGCCGGCCACCCGCTGGCCTCCAGAGCGCTGCTCCTGCCGCACGACGTGGCCGACCAGCCCTGGATCACCGTCCACGACGGCTTCCCGCTCATGTCCACGATCGAAGCCATCGCCAGCGTCGCCAACCGCCGCCTCGACATCGTCCACCGCATCAACGAGTTCGCCGTGGCCGCCGAGGCCGTGGCCGCGGGCGGCGGCCTGGCGCTGATGCCGCGCTGGACCGCCCGCGAGCACCCCGACCTCGTCCTGCGGCCGCTGGGCGAGGTCCACGCCCGACGCCACATCGACGTCCTCCACCGGCCGGAACGCACCGCGCGACAGGCCGTCCGAACCGTCCTCGCCGGGTTGCACCGCGCCGCCGCGGAGATCCGAAGCCAGGACACCCACGCGGCTCACTCCGGTCCCGGCACCTCCGCGACCCCGTGAACCCGGCAGGGCGCGGTCGGCGTGGTGACGAGTACCGCGCCCGGTGCCAGGCGGGCCTCCTGCCGGGTGCCGTCGGGCCAGGTGACGGCCAGCCGCCAGCCGCCGCCCGGGTCCCGGGCCGCGGCGCACTCCGGGCGCGCCGCCCCGCGCGGCCGGGGCCGCCGGG
>NZ_JAVSCF010000375.1:0-4428 GCF_031932565.1 Streptomyces sp. B1866 | reverse complement strand
GGGCGCCGGGGCGGCGCCGGGCCGGGCCAGGGCGGCCCGCAGCCGCGCGCGGCTGGCGTCGTCCAGCGACACCAGGTCGCCGCCGCCGAGGTCGAGCCGCACCGGGCGGTGCCGCGCGGCCCGCGTGCCGGCACCGGCGGCCTGAGCACCGGTACCGGCGGCCTGGGTCCGGGCGGCGGGAGTGCGCGCCACGTACCCTTCCGTCCACAGCGCGGTGGCCACCGCGTGGATCTGGGCGAGCCCGCCGCGTTGCCCGGAGTTGGCGGACACCGCCAGGTGGTCGCGGCCGTGCAGCGTGTCGTTCACGAGCGAGGTGAGCTGCCCGGTGCCGACCTGCACGAAGGCGCGGACGCCGGACGCGTACAGCGCCTCGGTCAGCGGCCGGAACCGCACCGGCTCCACCAGGTGGCGTACGAACAGGGCGCGCACCGCGTCGGGTTCGTCCGGGAAGGGCTGGGCGGTGGTGCCCGACCAGACCGGGACGCTGGGCCGGTGCACCTCGCCCGCGTACGCGCCGTGGGTCAGCGGCTCCAGGTACGGGGCGAGCATCGGCGTGTGGAAGCCGGAGCGGAACGGCAGCACCTGGCACAGCACCCGCCGCTTGCGCATGGCGGCCACGAACTCCTCGACCGCCTGCTCGGGTCCGCAGACCATGGACTGGTTGGGCGCGTTGTCGTGGCTGAGCACGATGTCGTCGCCGCCGCGCTCGGCCAGCGCCTGGACGACCTGGTCGGCCGGGGCGCCCAGCACCGCGAAGACCACGCCGGGCACGCGCAGCGAGTCCGGGTCGAAGGCGGCCAGCAGCTCGTCGGCGGTCTCCTCGGAGTACAGGCCGCCGGAGATCATCGCGGCCCACTCGCCGACGCTGTGCCCGGCGACCGCGTCCGGCCGTACGCCGTGGGCGCGCAGCGCGGCGTCCAGCAGCCGTCCCACGGCCATCACGCCGATGCCGTGCCGGGCCACGTCGCCGACGGCGACGCCGTCGACCGGGGAGTGGCCGGCGCCCGGCGCGGGCAGGCCGAAGTGGGCGGCCACCTCGTCCAGGCCCTGCGGGGCGAACTCCGCCTCCAGGCCCGGGAAGACGAACGCGACCCTGCCGCCGCCCTCCTGGTCCGGGGCCAGCAGGCCGTCCGCGGAGAACCACACGTCGTTGCGGCCCCGCCAGGCGCGGCCGCGGGCCACCGCGCGCCGGGCCAGCGACAGGCGCTTGGCCGTGGGTCCCGCGATGCCGAGCCGGGCGGGCCCGGCCGCGTCGTCCGAGGGCGCGTCGGGGGCGTGCGTGTACGCGGCCACCAGCGAAGCGTCGTCGGCGTCCAGCAGCTCGGCCAGCCGCGCCGGGTCGGCCGCGGACAGCCGCAGCACCCGGTCCGGCTCGCTCACCACGAGCGGCGCCTTACGGACCGGGAAGGGCGCGGGCGCGGGGGCGTCCGGCGCCTGCTCCAGCACGACGTGCGCGTTGATGCCGCCGAAGCCGAACGCGTTGACCGCCGCCCGGCGCACCTCCGCCTCCCACGGCCGCGCGGCGTGTGCGGGCGCGAAGCGGGTCGCGGCCAGCGCCGGGTGCGGCTCGTCGCAGTGCAGGGTGGGCAGCAGGGTCGCCCGGTGCACCGCCAGCGCGGCCTTGACCAGGCCCGCGACGCCCGCGGCCGGCATGGTGTGGCCGATCATCGACTTGACCGAGCCGATGACGGGCCGGTCCGCCGGGTCGCCGGGGCCGCCGGCCGGCCCCCCGAAAACCTCTGCGAGAGTGGCCAGTTCGGCGGCGTCGCCGGCCGGGGTGCCGGTGCCGTGCGCCTCCAGCAGGCCGATCGAGCCGGGCTCGCGCGGGTCCAGGCCCGCCGCGCGCCACGCCTGCCGCACCGCGCGCGCCTGGCCGCCCGGGTCCGGGTTGACCAGGCCCGAGGCGCGGCCGTCGCCCGCCACGCCCGTACCGCGGATCACGGCGTAGACCCGGTCGCCGTCGCGCCGGGCGTCGGCGAGCCGCTTGAGGACCACCACGCCGGTGCCCTCGCCGATCAGGATGCCGTCCGCCCCGGCGTGGAACGGGCGGCACCGCTCGGACGGCGACAGCGCGCGCAGCTGAGTGAACACGCTCCACAGTGTGATGTCGTGGCAGTGGTGCACGCCGCCCGCCAGCATCACGTCGCAGCGGCCCGCCGCCAGCTCGCCCACGGCCTGGTCCACGGCGATCAGCGAGGACGCGCACGCGGCGTCCACGGTGTACGCGGGCCCGCGCAGGTCAAGCCGGTTGGCGACCCGGGAGGCGGCCAGGTTGGGCACCAGGCCGATGGCCGACTCCGCCTGCTGCGGGCCGAGCTGGTCGGTGAACGCCGCCCGTACCCGCGCCAGATCGGCCGGGGCCAGGCCCGGCAGCAGCTCGCCCAGGGTGCGGGTGAGCTGGTGGGCGGTGCGCACCCGCTGGTCGAGCCGGGCCAGGCCCGGCGTCAGGTAGCCGCCCCGGCCGAGCACCACGCCGACCCGGTCGCGGTCGCCGAGCCGGTCCTCGCCGCCCGCGTCGGCGATGGCGCGGGCCGCCACCGACAGGGCGATGAGCTGGTCGGGCTCGGTGCCCGCGACCGAGTTCGGCATGATGCCGAAGCGGGTGACGTCCACGTCGGCCAGGCCGTCGACGAAGCCGCCGCGGCGGCAGTAGACGCGGTCGGGCACGCCCGCGCCGGTCCCGGCGGCGGCCGCGGGGTCGTAGAACTCCGCGTCCCACCGGCCGTCGGGCACCGCGGTGATCGCGTCCACGCCGCCGGCCAGGTTGCGCCAGTACGTCTCCAGGTCGCCGGCGCCGGGCAGCAGCACCGCCATGCCGACGATGGCGACGGCGGTGTGATCGTGGCCGGTGGTCGTCATGTCACCAGCCCGATGCCGTGTGCACGACGCCGGTGGCCGACGGGTCGCCCCAGGCCAGCTCGCGCAGCAGCGCCAGGGCGCCCTCGTCCGGGTCGATCAGCTCGATACCGCGGCGGGCGTACTCCTGCCCCAGCTCGGGCGTGACCATGCCGCCGTGCGCCCCGGTCGGCGCCCACGGGCCCCAGTGGACGGTGACCGCGCGGCGCCCGGTGCGGGCGGCCCAGCTGGCGCCGATCGCCTCCAGGGCGTCGTTGGCCGCGGCGTAGTCGCTCTGGCCGCGGTTGCCCAGGACGGCCGCGATGCTGCCGAACAGCACCGCGAACCGCGGGCCCGGGGACAGCTCGGACACCGCGTCCAGCAGGGTGCGCGCGCCGTCCACCTTGGTGCCGAACACCCGGCGGAAGGACTCGGGGCTCTTGTCGGCGATGAGCCGGTCCTCGATCACCCCGGCGCCGTACACCACGCCGTCGAGACGCCCGTGCTCGGCGTGGATCTCCTTGACCGCCTGGTGCACGGCCTCGCCGTCGCGCACGTCCAGGCAGCGGTACGCGGCCTGGCCGCCCACGCGGCGCAGCTCCTCCAGGGTCGCGGCGATCTCCCGCTGGGCCAGCACCAGGCGGGCGGCCCGGTCGACCTCGACGGGCTTCATGCCGCCGCGCCGGGCCAGGGCCGAGCGCAGCCCGGCCAGGTCGGCGGCGGCGGCCACGTCCGGCTCCTCGGGCGCGGACGGCAACGGGGTGCGGCCGACCAGCTCGATGCGGCAGTGCGAGGCGGCGGCGAGGGCGAGCGCGATGTGCGCGGTGATGCCCCGGGCGCCGCCGGTCAGCAGCACCACCGACTCGGAGTCCAGGCCGATGGCCTGAGCCTCGGCGGCCCCGTCGGCGGCCGGTCCCGCGCCCGTACGGGCCAGGGAGCCCAGGTCCTCGGCGGCCATCTCCAGGCCCCTGCGCCCGTCGGCGGTGTGCAGCACCACCGGGGCCCGGTCCTGGGCGGACAGCTCGGCCAGCAGCGCGGCGGCCACCTCGGCGGGCGGCGCCGCCGCGTCCAGCGCGACCACGCGGGCGAGGGTGTCGGGGTACTCGCGGGCCACGGTGCGGAACAGGCCGTGCAGCCCGGCGCCCGCGCCGCCCGCGCGGTACGGGTCGCCGGCGGGCCGCGCGCACACCAGCCACCGGGGGGCCTTCGGCCGCAGGGCGGCCTGGAGCACCGGGAAGGAGTCGGGCAGCACCGGCGCGTCGTCGGCCGCGTGCGCGAGCGGGCCGAGCAGGAACACGCCGTCGTACGGGCCGTCCCGCTCGGTCAGCAGGGTCGCGGCGCTCAGCAGGTCGGCCGCCGCGCCACGGGCGGTCAGCAGCTCGCCCAGCGCGTCGGCGACCGCGCCGCCGCCGAGCACGGCGAACCGCGCTCCGGCGAGGTCGGCCGCACCGCCCGGGGCGGGCAGCGCCACCTCGCGCAGCACGTGCCGCCTGGGCGCGCGGCCGGCGGGCGCCAGAGCGGCAGAGGCCGTTGCGGGGGCGGGAGCGGGAGCGGGCTCCTGGGGCCCGGCGAGGCGGTCGGTGAGCCAGGAGG
>NZ_JAVSCF010000374.1:0-4443 GCF_031932565.1 Streptomyces sp. B1866 | reverse complement strand
CGCGGCGCGGGCGCTCTCGCGCGGGCGGCGCGGCGCACGGCGGGCGGGCGCGCGGGCCGGCCGTCGGGCGGCCGGGGAGGCCGATTGAGCCATCCCGGTGCACCGGGTGCGCGGAAGGGCGTGATGCATATGCGCGACACGCTTGCCAGCGCTCGCCGTTGACGCCACCGTTATCCGCACGGGCGCACTACGCGCCCCGGCTTTACCGTTCTCCGCACACCGTGCGCCTGCCCGCGTTCACGAACCGACCGAATCTGTCCCCTTTTCGCTTTTTGTTCTCTAAGCTGACCCGTTTGCACATCCCGACACCCCATCCCCATCCCCACCGCCAGACCGCTCGTACTCCTCACCCCCATTCCGACGTCGTCTGACAGGGACCGGAGGCGCCATGGAAGCCGTCGTGCCATCCCTTCTTCCGCCGTACGTACCGCCGTACGAGCTCGTCGGCGCGGGTCCGCGCCGGGTCATGGCCGTGCACGGCTGGCTCTGCGACCGTGCCGCCTTCGGGGCGATGCTCCCGCACATCGACCGGCGCGCCTTCACCTACGTGCTGCCCGACCTGCGCGGCTACGGCGAGGCGCGCGGCGTCCCCGGCGACTACACCGCCACCGAGGCCGCGCACGACCTGCTGGCGCTCGCCGACCACCTCGGCTGGGACCGGTTCTCGCTCGTCGGGCACTCGATGGGCGCCGTCGTCACGCAGCGGGTCGTGGTCGCCGCCCCGCGCAGAGTGCGGCGCTTAGTGGGGGTCGCCCCCGTGCCCGCCTGCGGGGTGCCGATGGGTGACGAGCAGTGGGCCCTGTTCGCGGCGGCGGCCGAGGACCCGGAGAAGCGGCGGGAGATCATCGACTGGGCCACCGCCCGCCGCCATCCCGATGCCTGGCTGGATCTGATGGTTCGTCACTCGCTGGGTTCGAGCGACGTGAAGGCGGTCCGGGCCTGGCTGGACTCCTGGGCTCGCGAGGACTTCCACGAGCGGGTGGCGGGCTGCACGGTGCCGGCGCGGGTGGTGGTCGGCGCGTACGACCCGGCGATGACGGCGGAGGTGATGCGGCAGACCTGGCTGCGCTGGTATGCCCACGCGGACCTGGTGGAGCTGCCGTGGGCCGGGCACTACCCGTTCGACGAGGCGCCGTTGGAGCTGGTACGGGCCGTCGAGGGCTTCCTCACCGCGGACGGCGCCGCGGACGGCCGGGCGCGAGGCGGCGCGGCGTAGGCGCGGCCCCACGGCACCCGGGCCGGGAGGCTTCCGCGGCTCCGGCGGCCCGCCCGACGCGGGAAGCCCACGGGGGCGCGGGCGGCAGGGCGGGCGCCGGGAGCGCGCGACTCCGGGCGGGCGCCCGGAAGCGCCCTCCGGGCGTGCCGTGCAACCGCGCGCCGGGGTCGTCCGCCACGCCGGAGAAGCCCCGGAGACGTCCCGGTGACGCACCGGGACACCCCTCGCCCGAAGCCTCGGGCCGGGTCACCGCGCCCCGGAGGGCCCGGCGCCCTGGGACGGGCTCGCCGAGGGCCCGGCGGCCCCGGACGACCCCCCGGACGACCCCCCGGACGACGCGGCGGACCCCGCCGGGCTCGCGCTCGCCCGCCGGGCCTCGCTCTCCTCGTACCCGGGCAGCAGCTTGTTCACGATCTTGTCGACGTAGCCGCGGGTCTCGTGGAGGGCGGGGATGCCGTGGGCCCGCAGCACCGCGTTCGGGCCGGCGTTGTACGCGGCCAGCGCCAGGCTGGTGCGATCGCCGGGCACGTCGGCGACCACGTCGTACAGGTGGCACATGTAGCGCGCCTGGGAGGGGATGGCGTCCTTGGGCTCCCACACGTCGGCCTTGCCGTCGCCGTTCCCGTCCCGGCCCCACTCGGCCCAGGTGACCGGCGCGAACTGCGAGATGCCCTGCGCGTGCCCGGAGTCGGCGTCGCGCCGCCAGCCGCTCTCGGCGTCGATCTGGGCGGCCAGCAGCGGCACGCTCAGCCGGGGGCAGGTGCGGGCGGCCGCCTCCACGACCGGCCGGTGCTCCTCGGGGACGGCAGGCAGGTCGGGGCCTGAGGAGCCGGTGAGGCCCCGCACGACGACGACGCCGACGGCCACCAGCGCGGCCGCGCCGAGGGCCGCGGAAGCGGAGCGGGCCCGGGGGGTCACGCGGCGCCCGCCGGGGTGGATATGCGCATGAGGGGACGGTAGCCAAGATCCCCGGCCGACCTGTAATCGCGCACGGCCAGGGCCTTACGGGACCTGCCGGGCGGGCGCGGCGCCGACCGGCTCGGCCCGCTGGGCGCCGCCGGGCCGCCGCATCACGTACGCGGCGCCCGCGCCCGCCGCGAAGAGCGCCAGCAGCGAGACGCCGGTGGCCAGCCAGGTGGCGCCGAGCCACTGCCCGCCCAGGTAGCCCAGGCTCACGCTGTACGCGGCCCACGCCAGGCCCGCCACCGCCGACCACGGCAGGAACTCCCGGACGTGCCGGTGCGCGGCGCCCGCGGCCAGGCTGACCACCGAGCGGCCGGCGGGCGCGAAGCGGGCTATGACCACCAGCGCGCCGCCGCCGCGGGTGAGCGCCGTGCCGAGCGTGGCCTGCGCGGTGGTCAGGCGGCGGGAGCGGGCCACGGCGCGGGCGAGGCGGTCGCTGCCGCGCCAGGCCAGCCGGTAGGCGACCATGTCGCCGAGGACGGAGGCGGTGGCGGCGCACAGCAACAGGGCCAGCATCTCGGCGAAGTCGGCCTCGCCGGCCTGGACCCGCACCGCGCCGACGGCGTCGACGGTGGTTCCGGCCGCGGCCGTGGCCGCGGTGATCACAAGGACGCCGCTGGGGAGGACGGGGAGGAACACGTCCAGGAGGACGGACAGCCCGATGATCGCGTACATCCATGGGGTGTTGATCAGCGACCCCAGCAGCTCCAGCACGTCTCTCCCGTTTCCCGTTCCCCCGCCGCGATGTCGCAGGGGAGCGGCAGGAGCGGCCTTGTTACGTAACAGCCATACAGCGTACGCGTGTGACTGGAGAGAATAGCTGGTAGGGGTGAGGTGAAACTGTGCAGGTCACCGATGCGGGGCCGGATTGCCCCGCATCGCGCGAAGTGCGCCCTCCCCGGGCCCTCCCCGGATTCTCCCCGGTCCGTCAGACCGCTCTGGCCTCCTGGTCTGCGGGGTCGGCCGACGCCGCCGCCGACGGCCGGCCGGCGCCCAGCACCCGGTCGAGCGACCACGGGCCGGGACCGGTGAAGACGATCAGCAGCAGGGCCCAGCAGAACAGGGCGGACAGTTCGCCGTTGTTCTCGATCGGCCACAGCTTCTCCGGCTGGTGCTCCACGAAGTACGCGTACGCCATGGAGCCGGAGGACAGGAACGCCGCGCTGCGCGTGCCCAGGCCCAGCAGCACCAGGCCGCCGCCGACGAGTTGGATGACGGCCGCGTACCAGCCGGGCCAGTCGCCGGCCTCGACGGTGCCGCCGGAGCCGTCGACGCCGTCGAACCAGCCGAGCAGCGAACGCCCGCCGTGGCAGAGGAACAGCAGGCCGATCACGATGCGGAAGAGGGACACCACGTGCGGGCGCACGGCGTCCAGCCGTTCCGACACGGCGGTGGGCAGAGCGGACGGAGACATGCGGACAACTCCTCGTCGTCGGGCGGTCGGGCGGTCGAGCGGTCGGGCACGAACGGGCGCGTACCGGCGCGCGGCGCGCGGGCGCCGGACCCGGCACCGGGCCTGGCATGAGGCGGCGGACCGGCGGGGGCCGGCGCGCGGGCCGTCGGACGGCCGCCCGGGCCGCCGTGAGCCGCCCGGGCCGTGAGCCGTGAGCGTGGACAGTGCAAGCAAGGCTAGGGATCCCCAAGCTTTGCTTGCAAGTTCAAATTTACTTCCGTGGCCCTTCCACCTTCACACCCCGTGGACCGCCGGGCGTCCCCCAGCCGGAGACACGCGCGGTACTACGAGGGGCGTATCCGCATTAAGTCATCGGCGGCAGGCGCTTCATGACCGGGCGTCATACGGCGTGCGCGTCGCCGCGGGACCACTTCCCACGCCGCCGGAGAACCTGCCACCCTGGCGTGCGTGCCCGAAGACCAGGCGTGCCCGGGCTGCGGCGGCACGGGCCTCACCGACCACACCGAACACTCCGTCGAGACAGACGAGGACGGGCAGCAGAAGCCCGTCGTGCGGTCCTGGATCGGATCGTGCTCCGTCTGCAACGGCACCGGAGTCGTGACCTAGGAGTTCCTGTGCGCACCGTCTACGTCTGCCTGAACTGCGCGTGCCTGTACCTGCCGCCGGAGTCGATGCGCTACCCCACGGCCGGCCTGGAGGCCAGCCCGGTCCACTGCTCGCTGCCCGGCTGCAAGGAGGCGGTCGAACGGGCCGTGGCCGGCCTCGCGGTCCCCGTCGAGCTGATCGCCCAGTGGGCCCGCCGCGCCGCCGGGCTCGACGGCGAGCCGCGCCGCCCCCGGCACGGGCGGCG
>NZ_JAVSCF010000373.1:0-4459 GCF_031932565.1 Streptomyces sp. B1866 | reverse complement strand
GAGGCGCCCGCCCCCTCGCGGGCCGCGGCGCCGCGGCCCACGTCCTCGTCGACCGCGCCGCCGAAGCCCCGGCCGCAGCCGACGCGGACCCCGGCGCCGACGCCGCCCGCCGAGCCGCCGGCGTCCACCGCCAGGCCGACCTCGGCTCCCCCCGCCCCTTCGGTGCCGCCCGCTCCCGCGGTCTTCCCGATCGACGAGCTGGACTACAGCGGATTCGGGAACGGCACCAAGCCGGAGGTGCGGTCCGGGGCGAACGGCTGGCTGTGGCAGCGCGACCGGGTGAGCGTCGGCGGCAGGGCGTACGAGCACGGGGCGACCGTGTTCGGAAAGTCGTCGGTGACCATCGACCTCAACCGCTCCTGCACGGCGTACGACGGGGTCGTCGGCGTCGACGACCTGTCGGGCGGGCTGGGAGCGGTGCGGTTCGCGGTCGACGGGGACGGGACGCGGCTGTGGCGGTCGCCCGTGGTGCGCGGGGGCGACCCGGCCGTACCGGTCCACGTGCCGCTGGCCGGCCGCAAGGAGATCCGCCTGGTGGTCGAGGCGCAGGACGCGGTGAGCGCGGTGGTGCTCGCGGACTGGGCCCGGTCGGTCATCACCTGCGATTAGGACCGTCGTTACCTGTGGCCGGGGGCGGCCCGCGCGGCGGACCCGAGGCCGTCCGGACTCGGACCGATCCGTGAGCCCTGCCCCCGAGCGCCGGAGGTCGGCCCGCGTCTCGCCGGGGCGCGGCGGCCGCCCGGGCTGGGGCCTACCGCCCGGGCTGGGGCCTACCTGCCCGCTTCCGCCGTCCTGCCGGACCCGCTGCCGGACGCGCCGTCGGCCTCGTCGCCCGTCGCCGTCTCCGGGCCGTACCGCCCCAGGTAGTCGTCCAGCAGGGCGACGGCCTGGTCGGCGGTGAGGCGGGCGCCTTCGGCGCGCAGTTCGTCGAAGGCGCCCTTGCCGCCGCCGGCCGCCTCGTCCGCCGCCGTTCCGTACGCCGCCCCGCCCGCGCCAGGCCCGCCCGCGCCAGGCCCGCCCGCTCCGGAAGCACCCGCGCCGGGCCCGTCCGCCGCGGCCAGCGCCTCGCGCGCGTCCCGCTCGATCCCCTCCACGTACGCCCGCAGTGTCGGCGGGCGCGGCAGCCGGCCGCGCAGCCCGTCGGCGGCGCCGAGCAGCCGGGCCGCCAGCCGCCCCTCCCCCGCCGACGCCAGCACCCACGCGGCCGCCTCCGTCTGGTGGGCCACGAGCGACTCCGTACAGCTGACGTCCACGCCCTCGCGCAGGGCGTCCCGTACGGCCCGCAGCCCGCGCGCCGTGTCGCCCTCCTCGGCGGTGACGCGGCCGTCGAGGCCCTTGATCGCGACCCAGAACTGCGGCGGCGGGGTGCCCCGCCACGCCAGGCGCCGCGCGTCGTCGCACAGCTCCCGGGCCCCGGCCAGGTCGCCGCGCATCAGGGCGAGGTGGGCGCCGACGAAGCGGTTGAATGCCTCCACGTCCCGCACGCCGAAGCGTTCCGCCTCCTCGTCGGACCGGCGCAGCAGCCGGTCGGCCTCGGCCAGGTCGCCGGAGTCGCGGGCCAGGTCGGCGAGGCGGGTGAGCAGGAACGGCACCTCGGTGTGCGCGCTGAGCTCCCGCGCCAGGTGCAGCGCCTCCTCGTACGCGGCGCGGGCCTCGGCGAGCCGCCCGTGCCCGCTCGCCATCTCGGCCCTGACCTGCGCCACCTGGGTGAGCAGCCACCGGTCGCCGACGCGTCTGCTGAGCTCCTGCAACTCGGTCCAGTTGATGTCGGCGCGCGCGATGCCGTGGGGCAGGTCGATGGCGATGTGCGTGCGGAAGCTCAGCGCCACGCCGAGCGCCCACTCGTCGCCGTGCACGCGGCAGCTGGCCACCGCCTTGTCCAGCAGCGGAAGGAGGCCCGCGTTGCCGTCGATGACGAACCCGGCGAACGGCCACAGCAGGCCGGGGAAGCGGGCGCTGTGCGGGCCGGGGGCGGTGCCGTAGGTGTCGCGGATCTCCCGGGCCGTGGCGATGATCTCCGGGCTGGTGAGGTCCTGCTGGGTGAGCTGCTGTTCGGCGACCAGGAAGTAGTGCAGCAGCATGAGGTCCATGCGGCGCCAGTACCGCGACGGCTTCTCGACGGGATCGTCGCCGGGATTACCGCCGGGATTGCCGCCCGGGTCCTGCGCGTCGCCCGGCGGGCCGTCGAGCAGGTCGAGGGCCGCCTGGGCCCAGGCCGCGCCCTCGTCCCGGTAGTTGCGCAGCCACCAGAACCAGCCCATGGCCACGACGATGTCGTACACCGCCGCCTCGTCCCGCGCCTCCAGGGAGCGCTGGAGCGCGGCGCGGATGTTGTCCAGCTCGGTCTCGACCCGGCTCAGCCAGGGCAGTTGCCCGGCGGAGCGCAGGCGCGGCTCGGCGGTACGCGCGAAGTCGCGGAAGCGCCTGATGTGCCGGGCCACGGTGGCGGCGTGGTCGGCCCGCGTCGCGGAGTCGGCGGTGGCGCGCTCGGCGGCGTACTCGTGGATGGTCTCCAGCATGCGGTAGCGGGTGCCGTCCGCCGCGCCGTTCCCGTCCGCCGACGGGTGCTCGACCACCAGGAGCGACTTGTCCGCGAGCGCTCCGAGCAGGTGCAGGACGTCGCCCGGGGCGATCGGCCCGCTTCCGCCGCGCTCTTCGGGCCCGTCCGCGCAGACCTCCTCCGCGGCGGCCAGGTCCCACCCGCCCGCGAACACCGACACCCGCCGCAGCACGGTCCGCTCCCGCTCGTCCAGCAGGTCCCACGACCAGTCGACCACCGCCCGCAGCGTCTGCTGCCGGGGCAGTACGGTCCGGCTGCCGCTGGTCAGCAGCCGGAAGCGGTCGTCGAGGCGGTCGGCGATCTGCCGCGGGGTCAGCAGCCGCAACCGGGCGGCGGCCAGTTCGATGGCCAGCGGCAGGCCGTCCAGGCGGCGGCAGATCTCGGCGACCGCCGCCTCGGTGTCGGGGTCCCGCGCGGGGTCGAATCCGGGGCGTACGGCCGTGGCGCGCTCGGCGAACAGCTGGTGGGCCGGGGCCGGAGGCAGCGGTTCCACCGGCCGTACCACCTCGCCCGGCACGCCCAGCGGCTCGCGGCTGGTGGCCAGCACCGTCACGCCGGGGCAGTGGGCGAGCAGGGTCTCGGTGAGCTGGGCGGCGCTGTCGATGACGTGTTCGCAGTTGTCGAGCAGGAGCAGCATGCTGCGGTGGGCGCAGTGTTCCACCAGGCGGGCGGTCGGGTCGGCGGCGTCGCTCGTACGCGCGTCGAGGCCGGACGCCAGCAGGTTCGTCTCGCGGCGGCCGACGGCGCTCAGCACGGCGCCCGGGACGGCGGCCGGGTGGTCGAGCCGGGCCAGCTCCGCGACCCACACCCCGTCGGCGTATGCGGCGGTGGCGGCAGCGGCGGCCTCCTCCGACAGCCGCGTCTTGCCCGAACCGCCCGGCCCGGTGAGGGTGACCAGGCGCGCGTCGCGCAGGTCGCCGCGCAGTCCGGTGATGTCGCTCTGGCGGCCGACGAAGCTGGTCAGGCGGGCCCGCAGGTTGCCGCGGGGCCGCCGGTCGGCCTGCGGCGGGCGGGGCGGGGCGGCGGGCGGGGCGGCCAGCAGCTCCTGGTGCAGCTGTCGGAGGGGTTCGCCGGGGTCCGTGCCGAGTTGGTCGGCGAGGGTGCGGCGGACGTGCTCGTACGCGGCGAGGGCGTCGGCCGGGCGGTCCGCCGCGCGCAGCGCGCGTATGAGCTGGGCGTGGAACGGCTCGTCCAGCGGGTGGTCGGCGACCAGTTCGCGCAGCTCCGGTACGAGGTCGGCGGCGCGGCCGAGCGCGAGGTCGGCGTCGACGCGGCGGTGCAGCGCGGTCAGCCGCAGCGCCTCGGGCCGGGCGGCGGCCGCCTGGCGGTCCGGCAGGTCGGCGAACGCCGGGCCGCGCCACAGGGCCAGCGCCCGGCGCAGCGTGTCGGCCGCGGTGCGCGGGTCTCCGGCGTCCAGCGCGCGCGTGCCGCCGTCGGTCAGCCGCTCGAAGCGGAACAGGTCGACGTCCTGGGCGGTGTCCACGGCCAGCCGGTACCCGCCGGGGGCGGAGGCGACGGCGTCCTTGCCGAGGACCCGGCGCAACCGGCCGACGAGGGCCTGGAGGGCGGCGGGGGCGTCGTGCGGCGGCTCGTCGGCCCACACCTCGGCGATGAGCGCGTCGACGGGTACGGGCGCGGGGCGTGCGGCGCGCAGGGCGAGCGCGGTGAGCAGCGCGCGCAGCCGGGCGCCGCCCAGGGGCAGGGCGTTCCCGTGCGCGTCGCGCGCTTCGGCCGGGCCGAGGATCAGATACCGCACGCCAGCCATTGTCCAGGGTGGCCGCGGGCGGCGGGCGCGCCGCGCCCCGGCCCCGCGCCGCCGCCTGTTTCTGCCTCGCGGGCGCCCCGTGCCCGGCTCGCGCGCCTGCTCGGGCCCGCACGCCTGCTCGGGCTCGCGCGCCC
>NZ_JAVSCF010000372.1:0-4524 GCF_031932565.1 Streptomyces sp. B1866 | reverse complement strand
GGGTGGTGGTCACCGCCGGGCCGGGAGAGGGGCCGCTGGCCCGGGCGGTGGCCGGGCGCTCCGGGCTGCCGCCGTCCGCGGTGCTCGGCGGCGCGGCGCCGCCGCCGTTCGACGAGCTGTGCGCGCTGCTGGCCGGCGCCCGCGCGCTGGTCTGCGGCGACACCGGCCCCGCCCACCTGGCCACCGCGCTGGGCACCCCGTCCGTCGTGCTGTTCGGACCGGTGGCGCCGCGGCTGTGGGGGCCGCCGCCCTCCCCGCTGCACCGGGCGCTGTGGCACGGCCGGTACGGCGACGGGGTGCGCCCCGGCGACGCGCACGGCGGCCGGCCCGACGAGCGGCTGCTGCGGATCACGGTGCCCGAGGTGCTGGCGGCGCTGGCCGGCCTGCCCGGGCCCGCCGCGGCGCCCCCGCCCGCGCCGCTCACCCTCGGCGGTACGGCCTGAGGGCCCGCCCGTACCGCACCTGGCCCCCGGCCGCCCCGCCCGGCCCGGTGCCCGTCCCGCACGGCCCCGGCCCGGTGCCCGTGCGCGCCCCGCCCGCCGACGCTCCGCGCCCGTACGCGCTCCGTCCGCACCTCCGCGCTCCGCACCCGTAAGGCCGCCCGGTCCGCCTCCGGTCCGCGCGGCGGGCGCCGGTCACTCCTCGGCGCGGGCCCGGCTGGGCTGGACCCGCTTCGGCTCGCCCTTCATCTTCGGGTGCTCCGGCGGGTAGGGCAGGTCGCCCAGGCCGTGCTCGCGCTCGTCGCGGTCGGCGAGGTCCAGGGCGGCCTCCAGCCGGCGGGGGGCGCCGTCCATGTCCGCGTGCACGTCGCCCGCCTCGGCGTAGCGCCCCGGCATCGAGGCCAGGTCGAAGTCCTCCGGGCGGGCGTCGGGCACCTCCTCCCAGCGCAGCGGCGCGGAGACGGGCGCGTGCGGGCGGGGCCGCACGGAGTAGGCGCTGGCGATGGTCCGGTCGCGGGCGGTCTGGTTGTAGTCCAGGAAGACCTTCTCGCCGCGCTCCTCCTTCCACCACTTGGTGGTGACCCGCTCCGGCGCCCGCCGCTCCAGTTCCCGCGCGACGGCGATGGCGGCCCGGCGCACCTGAGTGAAGGTCCACCGCGGCTCGATGGGCACGAAGACGTGCAGGCCCCGGCCGCCGGAGGTCTTCGGCCAGCCGGGCCCGAGGCCCAGCCCGTCCAGCACCGCGCGCAGCTCCCCGGCCGCGTGCACGGCGTCGGCGTACCCGGTGCCCGGCTGCGGGTCGAGGTCCAGGCGCAGCTCGTCGGGGTGGTCGGTGTCGGCGCGCCGCACCGGCCACGGGTGGAAGGTCAGGCACCCCAGGTTCGCCGCCCACGCCACGGCGGCCGGCTCGGTGGGGCAGATCTCGTCGGCGTGCCGCCCGCTGGGGAAGGAGATCCGGCCCGTGGGGATCCAGTCGGGCAGGTTCTTCGGCGCCCGCTTCTGGAAAAACGATTCTCCGGCGACGCCGTCCGGGTAGCGCTCCAGCGTCGTCGGCCGGTCCCGCAGGGCGCGCAGCGCCCCGTCGCCGACCGCCGCGTAGTAGCGGACCACGTCCAGCTTGGTGAACCCCCGCTCGGGGAAGTACACCTTGCCCGGGTTCGACACCCGCACCGTGCGCCCGCCGACATCCACCTCAGCCGTCTCCGCCATGGCTCCACGGTAGGCCCGGTCCGACCCGTCCCGCCTGCCCTGCGGTGCCCGGCAGGCGCCCGGCGCGCGCCCCGCCCGCCGCCTCCCGGCGGGCGGCCCGGCCGCGCCGGTCACACAATCGGGATCATGGACCTTCCGGTGATGCCCCCGGTGCTGCCGATGCTGGCCAAGCCCGCCGCCGCCATCCCGCCCGGCATGCGCTACGAGGCCAAGTGGGACGGCTTCCGCGCCATCGTCTTCCGGGACGGCGACGAGGTGGAGGTCGGCAGCCGTACGGGCAAGCCGCTGACCCGCTACTTCCCGGAACTGGTCGCCGCCCTGCGGGCCAACCTGCCGCCCCGCTGCGTGGTCGACGGCGAGATCGTCATCGTCCGCGGCGCCCGGCTGGACTTCGACGCCCTGCTGGAGCGCATCCACCCGGCCGACTCCCGGGTGCGGCAGCTCGCCGCGGCCAGCCCGGCGAGCTTCGCGGCCTTCGACCTGCTGGCCCTGGGCGAGGTGTCGCTGATGGAGGCGCCGCTGACCGTGCGGCGGGACGCGCTTCAGGAGGCGCTGCGGCCGACCGCCGCCCCGGTGTTCGTCACCCGCTCGACCGACGACGCGGCCCTGGCCCGCGAGTGGTTCGAGCGCTTCGAGGGCGCGGGTCTGGACGGCGTGGTCTGCAAGCGGCCGTCACTGGGCTACCGGCCCGGCGAGCGGGTCATGGTGAAGGTCAAGCACGAGCGGACCGCCGACTGCGTCGTGGCCGGGTACCGGTGGCACAAGTCCGGGCCGGTCGTCGGCTCGCTGCTGCTCGGCCTGCACGACGCGGCGGGCCGGCTGCAGCACGTGGGCGTCAGCGCCTCCTTCCCGATGCGCCGCCGCCAGGAGCTCGCGGCCGAGTTGGAGCCGCTGCGCATGCCGTCGGCCGCGGGCCACCCGTGGGCCGACTGGGCGGACGAGGAGGCCCACGCGCACGCCCGCATGCCGGGTGCGCCGAGCCGCTGGTCGCAGGGCAAGGACCTGTCGTGGGTGCCGCTGCGGCCCGAGCGGGTGTGCGAGGTGGCGTACGACCACATGCAGGGCGACCGCTTCCGGCACACCGCCCGGTTCCGCCGCTGGCGGCCCGACCGGGAGCCGCAGGAGTGCACCTACGCGCAGCTGGAGGAGCCGGTGCGCTACGACCTGCGCGACGTGCTCGGCGGTTAGGGCGCGTTCCGGCGGCCTCAGCGCTCCCGGGCGCCGCGGGTGCGCGAGCGGTTCGCCTTGCGGATGGCCTCCAGCAGGTCGGACTTGCTCATCCGCGAGCGCCCGTCGATGTCCAGGCGCTTGGCCACGTCGTACAGGTGCTGCTTGCTGGACTGCTCGTCCACGCCCTCGCCGCTGCGCCCGCCGGCCTGCCGCGGCCGCGCCGAGCGCGGGTCGGACGGGCCCCGGCGGCCCTTCTCCTTGCGCTCCCAGTGGTCGCCGACCTTCTCGTACGAGTGCTTGAGGGCGCCGAAGGCCACGCGGTGGGCGCGCTCGCCCTCGCCGTACTGCTCCACGGCCGAGTCGTGGGCCTTGATCCAGGTGCGCTGCGCGTCCTGCGGCGAGCGCTCCAAGGTCGAGGGCAGCTCCTGACGTCCAGGCATGATCACTCACCTCCGTGCGGCCGGGTGCCCGCCGCCCGCCCGCCGAAACGCCGGTCAGGCCGGTCAGGCGTGGGCGAGGAGGTCCTTGCGCAGCTCGCCGTAGAGCCGGGAGAGCCAGCGGGAGATGTGCATCTGCGAGAAGCCGAGGATGCCGCCGATCTGGCTCTGCGAAAGGCCGGCGAAGAAGCGCAGGTAGAGCACGTACTGGTCCTGCTCGGGCAGGTTGGTGATGAGGGAGCGCAGCGCCTCCCGGTTGACCACGCCCTCGATCGCCGCGTCGTCGGCGCCCATCGTGTCGCCGAGGTAGCGCTCCTCGGTGCCCTGTAGCGCGGCGTTGAGGGACAGCGGGGTGCAGGAGGCGCTGGCCTCCAGACCGAGCCGTACGTCCTCCTGCGGCATGCCGGTGCGGGAGCAGATCTCGCCCAGGGTGGGGCTGCGGCCGCCGAGTTCCTGTTCCAGGGCGTCGAGCGCCGAGCGGGTGCGGGCCCGCACCTCCTGGATGTTGCGCGGTACGTGCAGGGTCCACAGGTAGTCGCGGAAGTGCCGCTTCAGCTCGCCGACGATCACCGGGATCGCGTAGCTGGGAAAGGCGTGGCCGAGTTCGGGGTCGTAGCGGTCCACGGCCTTGACCAGGGCCAGCGACGCGACCTGGGTGAGGTCGTCCATGTTCTCGCCCTTGTTGCGGAAGCGCAGCGCGAGGCGCTTGGCGACCGGCAGCCAGGCGCAGATGATCGACTCGCGCAGCACGTCGTGCTCCCGTCCCGGGGGGAGCCGGGCCAGGCGCAGGAAGTCCCCCTCGGTGTCAGGAGTGTCGTCGTGGCGCCGACGGCGAGTCGCGGCTGGTGACATGGGTCCCTCTTCTTCCGTGGTCCGATGTCATGGCGTCCTGGCGGCCATCGCGGCGTTGTTCGCCCCTTTCGGGTGATCCACAACCAGTCGGAACCAGATTTGCACGAGGTGATGCATGTCGCAATTTGGGCTAATCGCGTCATATTGACCAGTGTGCGACACGATCGGCGGCACCGCCGCCGCGGCATCCCGCCCGTGACGCGGCCGCCCCGCACGGCGCGGGGGCCGTACGGGGCGGAAGGTGCCGGGCCGCGCGGGCCCGGGTCCTCGGAGCTACGTCACCGGCTCCGGGGGCGGTGCCGGATCCGGCACCGGATCGGGGCCGGGCGGCCTGGGCACCGGGTCGGGCGCGGGCCCGGGCGGCGGGCCGGGCGGGGGGACCGGCGGCGACGGGGGAACCGGGGTCGGCCCCGGCG
>NZ_JAVSCF010000371.1:0-4525 GCF_031932565.1 Streptomyces sp. B1866 | reverse complement strand
CCGCGCCCGCCCTCCGGCGTCGGCCGCCGCCTCGCCCGGAGCCCTGGCGAGCCGCCGCGCCGCCCCGCCCGCCGGAGCCCCGGCGGCACCGGCCGCGTCCCGCTCCGGCGCCGTCACCGGTCGCCGCCCCGCCCGTAGAGCTGGTCCACCAGGCCGCGCAGCACCTGGTCGGTGCGCGGGCCGTAGCTCAGCAGCACCCCGTCGTCGATCGACACCACGCGGCGGTCCAGGCCCGCCGGGGTCTGCGCCACGCCCGGGATACGCAGCAGCCCGTCCACGCCGCCCACCGACTGAAGGCCCTTGGTCATGACCAGGATCGCGTCGGGCGCGGCCTTGACCAGGGCCTCGCTGGTGATGGGCGTGAAGTCCCTGGTCAGTCCGGCCGCCGCGCCCGCGTCCACCGCCCCGGCCGCCGCCAGCAGCGAACCGGCCCCGGAGTCCCGCCCGCCCAGCAGGTAGACGGAGGCCGAGCCGCGCAGGTAGAGGAACGCCACGCGCGGGCGCTTGCCCTCGCCGGACCCCCGCGCGGCGGCGGGCACCGACTTCTGTACCGCGTCCAGGCGCTGCTCGGTGCGCTGCCGCAGCCGGTCGCCCGCCGGGCGGACGCCGAGCGCGGCGGCCACCGCGTCGATCCGGGCGCCCACGTCGGACAGGGACCTGGCGGCGGGCAGGACGACGACCGGCACACCCGCGTCCCGTATCTGGGCGACGGCCTCGGCCGGTCCCGTGGTGGCCTCGGCGAGCACGACCGTGGGCCGCAGCGACAGCACGCCCTCGGCGGACACGTCGTGCGCGCGCGTGACGAGCGGCAGGTCCCGGGCCTGCTCGAAGGTGGTGCTGATGTCGCGCGCGACGACGCCGCGGCCCAGGCCCAGGGTGAAGACGGTCTCGGAGAGCGAGCCGCTGAGCGGGACGATCCGCTCGGCGCTGCGGACGGTCACCCGGCGGCCGTCGGCGGACCGCACGGTGGCGGGGAGCTGGGGCGCCGGGGTGCCGGTGAGGGGTTCCACGCGGTCGGGCGCGCTCGCGGCCCGGGGCCCGCCGCCGCCGTCACCGCGCCCCTCGCCGCCGCAGCCGGTCGCCCCGAGGGCCAGGGCGAGGGCCGTGGCGGCGGCCGCGACGACGCGGCGGGTACGCGGGCGGCCCCGCGCCGGGTGCCGATGGTTCACGATCCAGCCCTTCACGCCAGCCCTCCACGCTTCCTCGCCGCTGCCCGCTGCCGCCGCCAACTAGCGCGTGCCGACCGGCCGCAGAAGGGCGACGGTACCCCGGGTGCCGCCCCGGACACGGCATAGCTTAGGTTAGCCTTACTGCTGACGATCAGCCGGGGAGGGGTCCATGCCGTCGCGCCGCCAGGTCCGGGCACTGCCCGTCGCGCTCGCCGCCGCGCTGCTGGGCCTGGCGGTCGGTGCGCCGCCGTTCCCCGCCGCCCCCGCGCGGGCCGAGTCCCGTACGGTCGCGGGCGGCCGCCTGGACTGGGGCATCAAGGCGTCCTTCCAGAGCTACGTCACCGGGCCCGTCGCGCACGGCGGCTGGGCCCTGGCCGGAGGTGCCGCGACGGTCGGCGACAGCCAGTTCCGCTTCCATTCCGCGAAGGGCTCCTACGACCCGGACACCGGCGCGTTCACGGCCGCCTACGCGGGCGGCGTGCGGTTCACCGGGCACCGGAAGCCCGGCGGCTCGTACCAGCTCGACCTGACCATCAGCCGCCCCACCGTCCGCGTCACGCGCGGGAGCGGCACCCTCTACGCCGACATCACCAGCAAGGACCGCGACACCGGGCGGGTCACCTCGGCCCGTCAGGCGCCGCTGGCCGCGCTCGACCTGACGGGCGTGGACATGCGCGGCGGCGGGCCGTCCGTGGTGCTGCGCGGCGTCCCCGCGCGGCTCACGGCCCAGGGCGCGACGGCGTTCGCGGGCTACTACCCGGCCGGAACGCAGCTGGACCCCGTCAGCCTGTCCGCCGACACCGCGGCCCCGGCCCCGGCCTCGCAGCGCCCGTCCCCGGCACCGTCCGGGACGTCCCGCCCTCCCGCGCGGGAGGGCACGTTCACCGAGGCCGCCGTCGACTGGGGCGTGCGCCGCACCTTCCGCGAGTACGTCACCGGGCCCATCGCGCGCGGGCGGTGGCGGCTGACCGAGGGCGCGCAGGACGGCGGCGCCGTGTTCCGCTTCACGGCCGGGAAGGGCACGTACGACCGGAAGGCGGGCACGCTGGACGCCGCCTTCCGCGGCACGCTCGCCTTCACCGGCCGGGACCTGAACCTGACGATCAGCCACGTGTCCGTACGCGTCGCGCGCGGCACCGGCACCCTGTCGGCGGACGTGGCGGACGCCCGTACGACCCGGCGCCACGTACCGCTGGTCACCTTCCCGGCCGCCCTGCCCGGCGCGGGTGCGCGGGACCTGCTCACGGTGACCGAGGCCCCGGCGAAGCTCACCGCCGCCGGGGAGCGGGCGCTGGGCGGCCTGTACCAGACGGGCACGGCCATGGACCCGGTCTCGCTCGCCGTCGCCCTCGCCCCGGGCGCGCGCCTGCCCGCCCTGCCCGACCTGGGCACCGACCCCGAGCCGACCGCACCCGCCGCTACCCCGCCGAGCAGCCCGGCCCGCGCCGGGGGAGACGACGGCCCGTCTACCGGGACCCTGGCGGCGGCGGCCGGGGGCGGGGCGCTCGCGGTGGCGGCCGTGGCGGCGCTGCTGCTGCGGCGCCGGGCGCGGCGTACGGCACCGGCGGGGGCCGCCGCCTCACCCCCTGACAGCGGCGGGGACTGACCAGCACCAGCCCCGTTCCCACGGGCCCGGACGCCCGGACCGACCACGGGCAACCCACCGGGACGACCACCCAAGGAGTCACTGACCATGACCACCACCGCAACCGCCCCCCGCAGGGCCCGGCGCGGCGCGTTCGCGCTGGCCGCCGCCGTGGCCACGGCCGCCGCGTGCGGCGCGGCCCTGCCGCTCCCGGCCGCCCACGCCGCTTCGGGCGCCGCGCCGTCCGCGACGCTGCCGCTGACGGACGGCACGCTGGAGTGGGGCGTCAAGAAGGGCTTCCGGTCCTACGTCACGGGCCCGATAGCCCACGGCAGAATCCTCGTCGCGGACGGCGCCCGGCAGGCGGCGGACAACGGCCCGTTCACGTTCCCGGGCGGCACCGGCACGTACGACACGCAGGCCCACGCGGTGAACCTCGGCGTCCGCGGCACGGTGCGCTTCACCGGCCACAACGGCCAGCTCGACCTCGCCTTCACCCACGTCAAGGTCACCACCAAGGGCACAGCGGGCACGATCGTCGCCGACGTGGTCTCCTCGGGCCACGTCAGCGACGACGTGCCGCTCGCCTCCCTGGACCTGTCCGGCATCACGCCGGGCGGCGGCCCGGGCGGCGCCGTGACGTACGCGAACATCCCGGCGAAGCTGACGGCCGAGGGCGCGAAGGCGTTCAACGACATGTACCAGGCGGGCCAGGAGCTGGACCCGGCGACGCTGTCGGTCACCCCCGGCACGGCCACCCCCACCCCGTCAGCGACCCCGACGGCGAAGCCCACCCCCACCCCCACCGCGACCCCGACCGCGAAGCCGACCCCGACCCCGACCCCGACCGGAAAGCCGACCCCGGCGGCCCCGCCCCGGGCGGCCTCGGGCCGGATCACGGACGGCAACCTCGACTGGGGCGTCAAGAAGCGCTTCCGCGACTACGTCACAGGACCGATAGCCAAGGGCGCCGTCACCGTGTCGGACGGCGCCGCGAAGAACGGCGACGGCTACCGCTTCCAGCGCGGCACGGGCTCGTACGACGCGACGGCCCAGACCCTGGACGCCCGCTTCTCCGGTGCCGTGCGCTTCACCGGCCACGCGGGCGCCCTGGACCTGAAGCTGGCCGACCTGGCGGTGAAGGCGAACGGCACCAAGGGCACGCTGTACGCCGACGTGACGTCCAAGGACCGGGAAACGGGCAAGGTCACCGAGTCGAACGACGTGCCCCTCGCCGACCTGAAGCTCCCCCAGGGCGGCCTGACGGCCAAGGGCGACGTGGTCTCCCTGACCGCCGTCCCCGCCACCCTGACCGCGCGCGGCGCCACGGCGTTCGCGGGCTTCTACGAGCAGGGCGAGGCGCTGGACCCGGTGACGGCGGCCGTCTCCCTGAAGAAGGGCGCGCCCCTGCCCGCCACCGGCACGGGCATCGACACCGACGGCGGCAGCGCCCCCGCCCCGGCCGCCGCCACGACGGGCGGCGGCGCGACGGGCGGCGGCGCGGTCACCGGCGGCTCCGGCGCCCTGGCCACCACCGGCTCGGACCTGCCGAGCGGCGCGCTGGCGGGCGCGGCGGCGGCCCTGGTGACGGCGGGCGCGGCGGTCACGTACGCCACCCGCCGCCGCCTGTCGGGCACGGACCGCCGCGCCTGACGCGGTGCTGACTGCCCGGGCCCTGGCGAACCCTCCGGCGCCGGGGCCCGGGCGCGGTGCCCTCTGGCAGGGCGGCGGTCCGACTCCGAGGGTTAGTACTCCAGCTGTAGATCGTGAT
>NZ_JAVSCF010000370.1:0-4564 GCF_031932565.1 Streptomyces sp. B1866 | reverse complement strand
GTACGCGCCGCGGGGCCTGCACGCGCCGACGGGCCCGTACGCCAGGGACCGGCCCCACCCGTACGGACGCGTCGGCGGCGGCCCGCAGGCCGCGCGGCGGGACGGCCCGCCCGACGGGAGGTCCGGCCGCGCCGGGCGGGCCCCGGACGGCGCGGGAGCGCGGGGCGCACCGCCCGTATGGAGTACGGCGCCTGACGCACCGCGCGGGAGCCCGGGCCGGGGCCGGACGGTCGGGCACGGCCGGACGGGGCCGGCGGGATCCGCCTTCCCGGCCTAGCCCGGGAAGGCGGTGACGGGCTCGAACCAGGTCGGCGCGTCGCCCTGCGCCTGCTTGATGCGGCTGACGGCGAAGTCCTCCAGGTCCGGCAGCGCGTCGGGCGAGAACCAGCCCACGTCCAGGGACTCGTCGTCGTTCACCCGCGCCTGCCCGCCCACCGCCCGGCAGCGGAAGCAGATGTCCATGAACTGGCACACGTCCTGGTTGGGGTAGACCACCGGCTTCAGCGCCTGCACGAGCACGACGCGCTCCGGCACGCAAGCCACGGCCGTCTCCTCGTACACCTCGCGTACGACCGCCGCCGCGGGCTGCTCCCCCGGCTCCGGGATACCTCCGACGATCGCCCACCTGCCGGTGTCCGCGCGGCGGACCAGGAGCACCCTGCCGGTGTCGTCGAAGACGACGGCGCTGACGCCGGGCAGGTGCAGCAGCTGGTGGCCCGCGACGGCCCGCAGCTCGCGGATGAAGTCCGGGATAGCCATGCGGCGAGGGTAGCGCCAGGCTCGTGGGCGCGTCCGGCGTGCCCGGCCTCGGGCGGATCACGCGCGCGCCACGGCGGGCGGGCCGACCGGGACCTGCCGGGTGCTCAGGCCTGGGAGGCGCGGGCCGCGATGAGCCGCAGGCGGTCGCGGATCACCCGGACGGCCGCCTCGGCGTCGTCCACGGTGACGGAGAAGACCCGGCCGTCGCCGAGCCGGACCACCAGGCCCTCGCCGCGGCGCACGATCACGGCGGTGCCCTTCTCCGGGCGCCACCGGTAGCCCCAGCCACCCCACTGGCACGGCGTCAGCCGCGGCGCGAACTCGGCGCGGACCACGTGGTCGAGCGGGATGCGGCGGCGCGGCAGGCCGATGTGGCCGCAGCGCACCTCCAGCGCGTCCTCGTCGACCCGCACGGCCACGTGCACGAAGGCGAGCGTGCCGAACAGCACCAGCAGCCCGGCCGCGAGGCAGCCGACCACGGCCATCACCAGCGGGGCGAGGCCGGAGGTGAACGGCGCGTCGACGGCCAGCTCGATGCCGAGCGCCATGCAGGCGCCGCCGCCGGCGGCGAGCAGCCACTGGACGCGGTTGCGGGCACGTCCCGCCCACAGCGCCCCGCCCGCCCCGGCGGCGGGCCAGGCGCCCTCGTCGTCCCTGTCGTCGTCCGAGTCAGCGGGAGGGTGCCTCATAGGAGCAGCGTACTCAACTTCGCCCGCCGCGACAGGCCGGTCGCCGCAACCCCGGCAGGGGCAGCCGGTCCGCGCCGCCCCGGGCCTGGGCGCCCGGGCCCGCTCAGCCGCCCACCGGGCTGGCCTGGGCCGCCAGCGCGGCGCCCTCCGGGTAGGCCAGGGCGGCCGGCGGCAGGGCCGCCGGGCGGCCGCCGAGCAGGACGGTGAGGCCGCCGGACGGCCGGGCCGCCGGGTCAGGCGCGGCGCCGATCCGGCGCAGGGTCTGGGCGGCGACGGCCGCCGCGGAGCCGTGCAGGGCGGCGCCAGGCGCGCCCGCGGCGGCCAGGGCGGCCCGGATCCGGTCGGCGACCAGCTCGTAGTGGGTGCAGCCCAGGACGACGGCCCGGGCGCGCTCGGGGGTGCGGGCGGCGGCCGCGGCCACGGCGGCGGCCACGGCGGCCGCGTCGGCGTGCTCCACGGCGTCCGCGAGGCCGGGGCAGGGCACCTCGGCGGTGGCGACGCCGTCCGCGTAGTCGCGGATCAGGGCCCGCTGGTACGGGCTGCCGGTGGTGGCCGGGGTGGCCCAGACGGCGAGCGGTCCGCCGCCCGCGGCCGCGGGCTTGACCGCGGGCACGGTGCCGATGACCGGCAGCGCGGGCTCCAGCTCGGCCCGCAGCGCGGCCAGGGCGTGCACGGAGGCGGTGTTGCAGGCGACGACCAGGGCGTCGGGACGGTGCTCGGCGGCGGCCCGGGCGCAGGCCAGGGCACGCGCGGTCACGTCGCCGGGGGTGCGGGGGCCCCAGGGCATGCCGTCGGGGTCGCTGGAGAGTACGAGATCCGCGTCGGGCCGCAGGCGCCTCAGGGCGGCGGCGGCCGCGAGCAGGCCGAGGCCGGAGTCGACGAGCGCGAATTTCACCCGCTCACCCTAGAGGAACCGGGCGGACCGGTGGGCCTGCCGGGGTCGGGCGCGGGATGCCGGGTGCGCGCGGCGCCCGGTCGGGCAGACTGCGGCGCATGAGCGCGCTGACGTGGATCGCGGCCGGGTCGCTGGCCGCCTGGGTGTGGCTGCTGCTGGGGCAGGGGTTCTTCTGGCGTACGGACGTCCGGCTGCCGGGGGCGGGCGGCACGGCGGCCGGCCCCGAGGCCGTACCGGCCGGAAAACACGGAAAACACGGAAAGGGCGGAAAGGGCGGAAAGGCGACCGTATCGGGCGGGGAGGACTCCGGCTGGCCGCCGGTGGCCGTCGTGGTGCCCGCCCGGGACGAGGCGGCGGTGCTGCCGGTGAGCCTGCCGTCCCTGCTGGCGCAGGAGTACCCGGGGCGCGCCGAGGTGTTCCTGGTGGACGACGGCAGCTCGGACGGCACCGGCGAGCTGGCCCGCGAGCTGGCCGCCGACCACGGCGGCCTGCCGCTGACGGTCTCCTCGCCGGGCGAGCCGGAGCCGGGCTGGACGGGCAAGCTGTGGGCGGTGCGGCACGGCATCGCGCTGGCGCGGGACCGGACGGACGCGCGGTGGCTGCTGCTGACGGACGCCGACATCGCGCACGAGCCCGACTCGCTGCGGGAGCTGGTGCGCGCCGCGCGCGCGGCGGATCTGGACCTGGTGTCGCAGATGGCGCGGCTGCGGGTGACCACCGGCTGGGAGCGGCTGATCGTCCCGGCGTTCGTGTACTTCTTCGCGCAGCTGTACCCGTTCCGCTGGGTCAACCGGCCCGGCGGGCGGACGGCGGCGGCCGCGGGCGGGTGCGTCCTGCTGCGCCGGGAGGCGGCCGAGCGCGCCGGGGTGCCCGACAGCGTCCGGCACGCCGTCATCGACGACGTGGCGGTCGCGCGGGCCGTCAAGCGGTCGGGCGGCGCCGTCTGGCTGGGTCTGGCGGACCGGGTGGACAGCGTCCGGCCGTACCCGCGGCTGGGCCAGCTGTGGCGGATGGTCTCGCGCAGCGCGTACGCCCAGCTGCTGCACAGCCCGGTCCTGCTGCTGGCGGCCGTCGCGGGTCTTGCGGTGGTGTACCTGGCGCCGCCGGCGGCCCTCGCCGCGGGCCTGCTGACCGGCCACGCGCCGACGGCCGCGGCGGGCGGCGCGGCGTGGGCCCTCATGGCGGCGACGTACGTGCCGATGCTGCGCTACTACCGGCAGACGCTGTGGCTGGCGCCGCTGCTGCCCTTCACGGCCCTGCTCTACCTGCTGATGACCGTGGACTCGGCGGTGCAGCACTACCGGGGGCGCGGCGCGGCGTGGAAGGGCCGCACGTACGCGGCGCCGCCCCGGGCCGGCCGCGCGGCGCGCCGGGCTGCGGCGGACTCGTGCCCGTCCGCCCGCTCCTGAACCGGCCCGGGCCTCCCGGGCCGTCCGGGGCGGGAGCCGCCGGGGACGGCCCGGGCGCGGGTCACTTGCGGCCCGGGGTCCAGTTCATGCCCCAGCCGTAGGCGCGGTCGAGGGTGCGCTGGGGGCTGACGCCGCGGTCGGGCACCAGGTAGCGGGCCTCGCGCTGGACGACGAGGTCGCCGCCCACGTTGGTGATCAGGGCGAGCGCGCAGACCGGGGACGGCACGGTGCACTCGTCCAGGGTGAAGTCGACGGGCGCGCCGTTGTGCGGCCACAGGGTGACCGTGGCCTGGAGGCCCGCGAAGCTGCGGGCGCCCTCGTAGATGGTGACGAAGACGAGGATGCGGCGGAACGCGTTCTTGTGGTCGAGGTTGATGGTGAGGTTCTCGCCGGACTCGCGGGCGCCGGTGCGGTCGTCGCCGTCGAGGTGGATGAACGGCGGCTGGTGCAGCGAGCCGAAGGAGTTGCCCAGCGCCTGCACCACGCCCTTGGTGCCGTCGGCGAGCTCGAACAGCGCGCCGAGGTCCAGGTCGAGGTCGCTGTGCATGGCCATCACCCGGCCGAGCTTCTGCCCCCAGCCCTTGACCTGGCGGTGCACCTGCCAGTTGAGGTTCACCCGCAGGGCGCCGGAGGTGCCGCCCTGCTTGGTGAGCGAGACGGCCGGGGCCTCCTTGGTCAGCGTGACCTTCGACAGGCTGACGGGCGCGCCGCCTGCCGGGGCGGGCGCCGGCGGGGGCGGCGGCGGGGCCTGCCCGTAGCCCGGAGCCTGGCCGTAGCCGGGCGGGGGGCCGTACCCGGCGGCCGGGGGCGGC
>NZ_JAVSCF010000369.1:0-4567 GCF_031932565.1 Streptomyces sp. B1866 | reverse complement strand
CCGCACCGGCGGCGTCGGGCCCCCGGTCCGGCGCCGCCTCGGCCGCCCGCACCGCCACCCGCAGGCGGCCCTCGCCGTCCGCGCGGGCCGTCACACGCGCGTACGCCGCGGGGGTGGCCGACGGCGACCGCAGCCGCAGGGCGGACTCGCCGATGCGCAGCAGGGCCTCCGGCGGCAGCGGCACGGGACGGGAGCCGACCGGGACGCCGCCGACCGTCGTGCCGTTGGTGGAGCCGAGGTCGGCCACGGTCGCGCTGCCGTCCTCCGCGACCGTCACGGCGCAGTGCAGCCGGGAGACGTCCGGATCGTCCACCGGCACGTCCGCGTCCGCGGAGCGGCCGACGCGGACCTGCCCGCCGTGCAGCAGGTGGACGCCGCCCGCGTCGGGCCCGGCGACCACCTCCAGGCGCGCGGTCTCCAGGCGCGCCGCGCCGGGGCCCGCCGACGCCTCGGGACGGCCCGGGTGGTCGGAGTACACCGGGTGCTCCTCCGGGTCGGCCGGGGCGCCCAGGGAGAGCACGGCGCCGTCCACGAGAGGCGGCTCGCCGAGGGCGGCGCGCTGCGCGTCGAGCCGCTCCGCGCCCGCGTACAGCACCACGGGGCCGCTGCCGCCGACGTCCGCGCCGGCCGCCGCGGCGGCGTCGGCCAGGCCGCCGGCCACCGCGGCCAGTGCGGTGCCGGCCGGGGCGGTCACCAGCACGTCCACGGCGCAGACCCACGCGGGCGCCTGCGGGTGCGCGGGGCCGGGGTGCGCGGCGCGGCCCGGATGCCCGCCGCGCGGCCCGAGCACGGTCAGCCGAATCTGCATAGCCGTGAACGGTCCCTTCTGTCCGAGGGGCCTGGTGGGGTCGTCACTCGTCCCCCCACCGCCCCCAGGCACGTCGGCACGTACAAGGTCCCGCACCCGCCCGCCGCCTCCCCGCTGGCGCGCGGGCGCGGCGTACGCGACGACGTACGGGGCACGCGACGGGGTCCCCAGCTCCAGCCGACGTGCTTTCAGCATCCTCGCACCTGCCACTGACAACGCGCCCGCCCACTGCCCCCTAACGATCTTGACAGGCCCGCCAGACGACCGGAATCAGCCGTTCCCGACCGCTCCGGGCCCCTCGGCGGCCCGCCGGCGACCGTGCGCCGCGTCCACCTGGCGATCACCCTCCTCACCCGCCCGGCGACCGCCCCCCTGGCCCTGCCCCGGGCCGCCCCGCCGCCGGCCCCAGGCCCGGACCGGCGCGGCGGCAACCGTTCGCCCGCCTCCGGGCGTCTTCCGTCCCGTCCCGCCCCACGGGCCCGCCGCCCGGCGACCGGCCCCCGCACGGCGTGCGCCGAACGGTACGCAGGCGGCGGCACTACAGTGGGGCGGGCGGCCGACCGCGACCGCCAGGGCCGGCGCGAGGCCGGGCAAGCAGCAGGCACCATGATCAGGGAGCGCATGACGTGCGGCCGGTGGGCAGCAAGTATCTGCTAGAGCAGCCGCTCGGGCGCGGGGCCACGGGCACCGTCTGGCGGGCCCGCCAGCGGGAGGCCGCGGGTGCCGAGGCGGCGGTCCCCGGCCAGCCGGGCGAGACCGTCGCGATCAAGGTCCTCAAGGAGGAGCTCGCGCACGACCCCGAGATCGTCATGCGCTTCCTGCGCGAGCGCTCGGTGCTGCTGCGCCTGACCCACCCCAACATCGTGCGCACCCGCGACCTGGTGGTCGAGGGTGACCTGCTCGCCTTGGTCATGGACCTGGTCGACGGCCCCGACCTGCACCGCTACCTGCGGGAGAACGGTCCGTTCACGCCCGTGGCCAGCGCGCTGGTCACCGCCCAGATCGCCGACGCGCTCGCCGCGAGCCACGCCGACGGCATCGTGCACCGCGACCTGAAGCCCGCGAACGTGCTGCTCGCCGGTACGCGCGAGGGCGAGGAAATGCGCCCGATGCTCACCGACTTCGGCATCGCGCGCCTCGCGGACTCGCCGGGCCTGACCCGCACCCACGAGTTCGTCGGCACGCCCGCCTACGTGGCGCCGGAGTCCGCCGAGGGCCGCCCGCAGACCTCCGCGGTCGACGTCTACGGCGCCGGCATCCTGCTGTACGAACTGGTCACCGGCCGCCCCCCGTTCGCCGGCAACACCGCGCTCGAAGTCCTGCACCGGCACCTGAGCGAGGAGCCGCGCCGCCCCACCACCGTGCCCGAGCCGCTGTGGACCGTCATCGAGCGCTGCCTGCGCAAGAAGCCGGAGGAGCGGCCCAGCGCCGAGAACCTGGCCCGCGCGCTGCGCGTGGTGGCCGCGGGCGTGGGCGTGCACGCCTCGCCCGCCCAGGCCGAGGCCGCGCTCGGCGTCGGCGCGCTGCTCGCGCCGGACCCGGCGCCCGCCCCGGTGCCCGACGCGGGCCCGCCCGGCGCGGCGGACCCCACCCAGGTACTGCCGTCCCGCGCGCCCTCGTACGACCCGTCGGCGCCCACCAGCGTCCTGCCGCACGCCGGAGGGCCGCACACCGGAGAGCCGGGGGCCGGCGGCCCGGACGCCGATCCCACGCGCGTGCTGCCGGGCGGCTCGGGCCCGGCCGGTTCCGCCGACCCCACGCGCGCGATGCCGCCGGTGCCCCCGGCGGACCCGGACCGGGAGGAGCCGCACCCCTGGCAGTCGCAGATGCGCGCGGCGCGCGACCGCGGCGAGCAGACGCAGGTGCAGCAGTACCTCGACCCGGGCCAGGACCCGCTGCGCCGCCGCCCGCAGCGCCGCCCCGCCCCGCCGCCCCGGCAGCAGCCCCAGCCCCAGCCGCGCCGCNCCGGCAGCAGCCCCAGCCCCAGCCGCGCCGCCAGCAGCAGCCGTACGGGCAGCAGCAGCCGTACGGGCAGCAGCAGCCGTACGGGCAGCAGCAGCCGTACGGGCAGCAGCACGGCCCGGCGCCCGCGCCGTTCGCGCCGCCGCAGCCGCACTACCCGCAGCCGCAGCCGCAGCGGTACGCGCCGCCTGCCCCGGCCCCCGAGCCTCCGGCGCCGCCCCGGCCGCGCCGCCAGCGCGGCGCCAACCCCATGCACATCCCGGGCCTCGGCTGCCTCAAGGGCTGCCTGCTGGTGGTCGTCATCCTGATCGTGGGCGCCTGGCTGGTGTGGGAGCTGACGCCGCTGAAGGACTGGGTCGCCGACGGCAAGAGCTTCTGGGACGAGACCACCACCCTGATCAAGGACGTCAAGGACTGGACCTCCGAACTCGGCGGCGGCTCGGGCTGAGCCCGCGCGGCGCTCAGCCTTCAGCCGCCGCGCGGGCCGTACCGGACCGCGCGGACCGCGGCAGGCACCACCTGCCGAAAGAGCCCACGAGTTTGAAGATTTGTCGATATCTCAGGGGTGTTTTCCGTCCCAGAAGTGACAGTTGACCCCGGCTGAGGCTGCCCAGCAGGCGTCGGACGCGTAGCTTTGTCGCCAACGTGCCCTGTCGAAGGATTCGGAGCAGCCTTGTCGCGGAAGATCGGCAGCCGGTACACCGTGAACCAGGTCCTGGGTCGCGGCAGCGCCGGGACGGTGTGGCTGGGGGAGGGGCCCGACGGCCCGGTCGCCGTCAAGCTCCTGCGCGAGGACCTCGCCTCGGACCAGGAGCTGGTCGGCCGGTTCGTCCAGGAGCGCGCCGCCCTGCTGAGCCTTGACCACCCGCGCGTGGTCGGCGTGCGCGACCTGGTGGTCGACGGCAACGACGTCGCGCTCGTCATGGACCTGGTGCGCGGCACCGACCTGCGCACCCGGCTCGACCACGAGCGCCGCCTCGCCCCCGAGGCGGCCGTCGCCATCGCCGCGGACGTCGCGGAGGGGCTGACCGCCGCGCACGCGGCCGGGATCGTGCACCGCGACGTCAAGCCGGAGAACGTCCTGCTCGACATGACCGGGCCGCTCGGCCCGGGCGGCGCCCACCCCGCCCTGCTCACCGACTTCGGCATCGCCCGCCTGGTCGACTCGCCGCGCCGTACGCGCGCCACCCGCGTCATCGGCACCCCCGACTACCTCGCGCCCGAGATCATCGAGGGCCTGCCGCCCCGCGCGAGCGTGGACGTCTACGCCCTGGCCACCGTCCTGTACGAGCTGCTGGCGGGCTTCACGCCCTTCGGCGGCGGCCACCCGGGCGCGGTCCTGCGCCGCCACGTGACCGAGACCGTCGCGCCGCTGCCGGGCATCCCCGACGAGCTGTGGCGGCTGCTCGTGCAGTGCCTGGCCAAGGCGCCCGCCTCCCGGCTGCGCGCCTCGGAGCTGGCCGCCCGGCTGCGGGAGATGCTGCCCGGCCTGGCCGGCTACCCGCCGCTGGACATCGACGAGCCCGGCGAGGAGCCCGGCGAGGAGCCCGGCGAAGGGCCCGGCGAAGGGCCTGGGGCCGGCCCCGAGGACCCGTACGCGTACGGGCCGTCCGACGCCCCCGAGGCCGGGTACAGCCCGTACGAGGCCGCCGACCGGTTCCCGGCCGCCGCGGCGCGGCGGCGCGGCGCCGTGCCGCTGGTGCCCCGCGCGGCCCCCGACTCCGGCCGCGAGACGCACACCAGCATGCGCGTGCCCAGCCCCGACGAGCTCGCGGGCGGCGCTCACGGCACGGCGCG
>NZ_JAVSCF010000368.1:0-4591 GCF_031932565.1 Streptomyces sp. B1866 | reverse complement strand
GCCCGGCCGGGGCGGCCGGGTGCCCTGGGGCGCGGACCGGTGGGGCCCGGCCGGGGTCGTGGCGGCCCTGCTGGCCGGGGCGCTCGCCGGGTGCGGCACGTCCCACAGCGACGGTCCGAGCGGGCACGCGCTCGCCACCGCCGCCGACAACGACAACCCGCCGGAGGCCGCCGAGCCCACCCCCGACACCGGCCCGAACGGCGGCCGGGGCGCGCGGGCGGCGGCCGGCCCCCTCTTCCGCGCCGAACTGCCGGGCCTCGGCCCGAGCACGCTCGCCAAGGTGCCCTCGAACGCGCGCCAGGTGGTGCTGGTCACCGGCGAGGGCCGCGACTCCGCGCGCTCCACGGCCGTGCTGTACGAGCGGGACGCGACCGGCGCCTGGCGGGCCGGACCCGCCTGGACCGCGCACAACGCGCTGCGCGGCTGGACCGCCGACCACCACCTGAACGACCTGCGCTCGCCGATCGGCGTCTTCCCGCTCACCGACGCCGGCGGCTACCTGCCCGACCCGGGCAGCAGGCTGCCGTACGACCGCTCGGGCGGCTTCACCATCGGCGGCACGGGCTTCGCGGGCGAGCCGCTGGCCGGGTCGTTCGACTACGTGGTGGCCATCAACTACAACCGCGTCGCGGGCACCTCGCCGCTGGACTGGACGCGGCCGATGGGCGCGAACCGGGGCGGCGGCGTGTGGTTCCACGTGGACCACGGCGGGCCGACCCGCGGCTGCGTCACGCTGGCCAAGGACCACATGCGGGCCCTGGTGCGCGCGCTCGACCCGCGCCTGCACCCGGTGGTGGTCATGGGCGACGCGGGGTCGCTGGCCGAGTAGCGTCCCGGCGGCCGGGCGGCCGGGCGGCCGTTCGGAGCCCCGCCGCCGCGCCCGCCCGGCGTACGCACCGGGCGGCCCGGCCTCGTACAGGCCGGGCCGCCCGCCCCCGTGCCACGCGGCCCGCCCGGGCCCTCAGAGGTGCCCGGTGAGCCACGGCCCCTCCCCGCGCGCCACCCGGGCCGCCCGCCGCACCGCGCGCGCCAGCCGGTGCGGCGTGGCCTGGTGCCGCCACAGCACCGCCCGCACGCCGTACTCCGCGACCGTCAGCAGCTCCGACTCGGGCAGCTCCGCCACCACCAGCACCACCCGCCGCGCCCCGCTGTGCGCCAGCCGCCGCAGCTCCGCCCCGGCCCGCGCGTCGAACCGGTCGGCCGCCAGCACCGCCACCGCGCCGCGCGGCTCGCCGCCGCCCGCCCGGTCCCCGGCCGGGTCCGGCGGGTCGACCAGCTCGACCGTGGCCTCCTCGCGTAACTGCCGCTCGACTCCGGCCCGCGCCGACGGGTCGGGTCCGTGGACCGTCACCGTGACGCGCCCTGATTCCGCCACCGCTTCCCTCTCCCTGAGCCTGTGACTCCAGAGTGGAGGGGAGCGTTAAACGATCGATTACCGACGGATCAACGCCGGAGCAGGGCCCGGCGCGCANTACCGACGGATCAACGCCGGAGCAGGGCCCGGCGCGCATACGGCCCCGGGGGCGCCCCCGGGGCCGTACCGCCGACCGTTACCGCTGATCAGGCCCGCGCCGGCTCCTCCAGCCGCGGGAACAGCGCCTCGCCCTTCGTGACCCGCGCGCCCGCGGGCAGCCGGCCCCACGTGCCCGCGTCCGCCACCCGCTGCTCGGCCAGCGGGCCGAGGTGCGGCTCGGCGCCCAGCGACGCCCACAGCTTCTCGCAGGTGGCGGGCATCACCGGGTTCAGCAGGACGGCGGTGGCGCGCAGCGACTCGGCGGCGGTGTAGAGGATCGCGGCCAGCCGGGCCTGGCCCTCCGGAGAGGCGTCCTTGGCGACCTTCCACGGCTCCTGCTCGGTCAGGTAGCCGTTCACCTGCTTGATGAAGTCGAAGACCGCGGCGATGCCGCCCGCGAAGTCCAGCCGCTCGCCGATCCGCTCGTCGGCCTCCCGCGCCGCCTTCGCCAGGCCGTCCGCGACCGCCTGCTCGGCCGGTCCGGCCGCGGGGCCTTGCGGCAGCACGCCGTCGAAGTACCGGCCGACCATGGCCGCCACGCGCGAGGCGAGGTTGCCGAAGTCGTTGGCCAGCTCGCTGGTGTAACGCGCCTGGAAGTCCTCCCAGGAGAACGAGCCGTCCTGGCCGAACTGGATCGCCCGCAGGAAGTACCAGCGGTAGGCGTCGACGCCGAAGTGGTCGGTGAGCTGGTGCGGCGAGATGCCGGTCAGGTTGGACTTGCTCATCTTCTCGCCGCCGACCATCAGCCAGCCGTTGGCCACGACCTTGCCGGGCAGCGGCAGCCCGTTCGCCATCAGCATCGCGGGCCAGATCACCGCGTGGAAGCGCAGGATGTCCTTGCCCACCAGGTGCACGTCCGCCGGGAACGTCTGCTCGAACTTCTCCTGGTCCGCGCCGTACCCGACCGCCGTCGCGTAGTTGAGCAGGGCGTCCACCCACACGTAGATGACGTGCTTGTCGTCCCACGGGATGCGGATGCCCCAGTCGAAGGTCGAGCGGGAGATCGACAGGTCCTGAAGGCCCTGCCGGACGAAGTTCACCACCTCGTTGCGCGCCGACTCCGGCTGGATGAAGCCGGGGTTGCGCTCATAGTGCTCCAGCAGCTTCGGGCCGTACTCGGAGAGCTTGAAGAAGTAGTTCTCCTCCTTCAGCATCTCCACGGGCCGCTTGTGGATGGGGCACAGCTTCTGCCCGGCGTACTCCCCCGCGCCGTCCAGCAGCTCGCCCGGGGTCTTGTACTCCTCGCAACCCACGCAGTACGGGCCCTCGTACCCGCCCTGGTAGATCTCGCCCTTGTCGTACAGCGACTGCACGAACTCCTGGACGCGGGCGGTGTGCCGGGGCTGGGTGGTGCGGATGAAGTCGTCGTTCGCGATCTCCAGGTGCTTCCAGAGGGGCTGCCACGCCTCCTCCACCAGCTTGTCGCACCACTCCTGCGGGGTGACGCCGTGCGCCTCGGCGGTGCGCATGATCTTCTGACCGTGCTCGTCCGTGCCGGTGAGGTACCACACCTTCTCGCCCCGCTGGCGGTGCCAGCGGGAGAGCACGTCGCCCGCGACGGTCGTGTAGGCGTGGCCCAGGTGAGGAGCGTCGTTGACGTAGTAGATCGGGGTCGAGACGTAGAACGCCTTCGTCCCCCGGTGCTCGTTTCCAGTGGCCGCCATGGGCGAAATCCTATCGGCCCGCACCGGGCCGTCCGCGAATCCCTTATGCCGGGCTTGCGGGCGGGTGTCGCCGGCGCGCGCGACGTCAGCCGCCGGCGGCCTCGGCGTCAGGCGTCGCCGTCCGCGAGGACTCCCGCCGCGCGGGCCGCCGCCAGCCAGGCCGGGAGGCCGGCCGTAAGGCGGTCGTACAGCTCCGCGTCGGCGACCTCGCGCGGCTCCAGACCGGCGTGGAAGAAGCCCGCGTTGTCGACCGGGCGCCGGTCGGGTACGGACAGGTCGTCCAGCTTGCGCAGGAAGTCGAAGCCCCGGGACGCCGGGTCGCCGAAGCCCACGAACTGCCAGAAGAGCGGCAGCCGCGCCGCCTCGCACAGCGCCTTCTCGGCGGCGGGCTTGCTGGTGGGGGCGCCGTCGGTCTGGAAGATCACGAGGGCGGGGCGGGTGGTGCCGGACTTCTGGTGGTGCTCGATCACCGCGTTGATCGCCCAGTGGTAGTTGGTACGGCCCATGTGGCCCAGGGAGGTGTGCAGTTTTCCGATGCGGCCCTGGTGGTCGGCGAGGTTCAGCTCGGCGGTGCCGTCGACGTCGGTGGAGAAGAAGACGACGGGCAGCACGCCGTCGTCGTCCAGGTGCGCGGCCAGGGCCAGGACCTGCTCGGCGAAGTGCTGGACGGTGCCGTCGCCGTAGTAGCGGCGCATCGAGCCCGACCGGTCGAGGACCAGGTAGACGGCGGCGCGGTGGCCGGTGAGCCCGCGCTCGCCGAGGGACGCGCCGGCGGCCTTGTAGCGGCCGGTGAGGGCGGGGGCGCGGGTCTCGACGGCGGAGAGGGGGAGGGCGGGCTCCTGCGGGGCCGGTTCCTGTGCTGCCGGTCCCTGTGCTGCCGGTTCCTGTGCTGCCGGGGCGGGGGGCGTCGGTTCCTGCGCTGTCGGTTCCTCGGGCGTCGGCTCCTGCGGTGCGGTCGCCGTGGGCTCGGGTGCTTCCGGGGCGGCCACCGCGGGCTCGGGCTGCGGCTCGGGCTCCGGCCGGGCGGACTGGGGCTCCGGTACGGGTACGGGCTCGGGCTCGCGGGCGGGCGCGGGGATCACCGGCGCGGCGGCCTCGGGCTCGGGCGCGTCTTCGGCCGGAGACCCGGAGTCGGCCAGGGCACCGGAGTCGGCCAGGGCACCGGAGTCGGACGGGGATCCCGAGTCGGCCGGGGCGCCGGGCTCGGTCCGTACCGGCTCCGGGGCCGGGTCGGGCTCCGGGTCGGGGGACTCCAGCAGCTCGTCCAGGGTGCGCAGGGGCCGGCTCAGGGCCGGGTCGAAGGCCGGCGAGTCCTCGGGGTCGTCCGGCTCGGCCCCGGCGCCGACCGCCGCGGGCGACCCGGCGGGCGACGCGCCGAGCGCCGCGCCCGGCGCCTCGGCCCGGGCGGCGGCCG
>NZ_JAVSCF010000367.1:0-4615 GCF_031932565.1 Streptomyces sp. B1866 | reverse complement strand
GGGCCATTGCGAGCCCTGGCCGGGGAACACCAGCACCGGACCGTTCGGGACCTCACCGCGCACCACGCCGGAGACCACGCTGGCGGCGTCGACGCCTTCGACCAGATCCTTCAAGGCTTCGGCGAGTTGTCCGGTGTCGTGTCCTCGTACGACGGCGCGGTGGTCGAATCGTGTCCGTCCTGCCAGTGCCGCCGCAACCTCGGCAGGCTGGGGCTCCGGGTGGGCGAGTACCCAGTCCCGTAGCCGGGCTGCGGGACCACCCCGCCCACACCCGGCGCCGCCCCGACCGCGCCGTCCTCACCGGGCGGCACGACGGCGGGCGGCGCCTCCTCCAACACCACATGCGCGTTGGTGCCACTCGCGCCGAACGAAGAGACGCCGGCGCGACGCGGGCGGTCCGAGCGCGGCCACGGCACGGACTCGGTCAGCAGCTCGACATCGCCGGACGCCCAGTCGATGTGCGGCGACGGTTCGTCCACGTGGAGGGTGGGTGGCAGTACGCCGTGCCGCATGGCCATGACCATTTTGATGACGCCCGCCACGCCTGCGGCGGCCTGGGTGTGTCCGATGTTGGACTTGACCGATCCCAGCCGGAGCGGCCGTCCGGCGTCCCGCCCCTGCCCGTACGTGGAAAGCAGCGCCTGGGCCTCGATGGGGTCGCCGAGGGTGGTGCCCGTGCCGTGTGCCTCCACCACGTCGACGTCCCCGGTGGACAGTGCCGCGCTGGCCAGGGCCTGGCGGATGACGCGTTCCTGGGAGGGGCCGTTGGGGGCGGTGAGTCCGTTGGAGGCGCCGTCCTGGTTGACCGCCGAGCCGCGTACGACCGCCAGCACCCGGTGGCCGTTGCGCACCGCGTCCGACAGCCGCTCCACCACGAGCAGGCCCGCGCCGTCGGACAGGATGAACCCGTCGGCGGCGGCCGCGAAGGGCTTGCAGCGGCCGTCGCGTGCCAGGCCGCGCTGACGGCTGAAGTTGACGAAGGTCTCCGGCGTGGACATCACCGTCGCGCCGCCCGCCAGAGCGAGGTCGCACTCGCCCGACCGCAGCGCGTTCGCCGCGAGGTGCAGGGCGACGAGCGACGCCGAGCACGCGGTGTCGACCGTCACCGCCGGGCCTTCCAGGCCCAGGACGTACGCGACGCGCCCGGCGAGCAGGGAGGCGCCGTTGGCCATGCCCAGTGTGCCGTCGCGGCCTTTCGCCGTCCTGGCGAGAACGGCGGTGTAGTCGAGAGTGTTGATACCGGTGTAGACGCCGGTGGGGCTGCCGCGCAGCGCGGCCGGGTCGATGCCCGCGCGTTCGAACGCCTCCCAGGAGGTCTCCAGCAGCACCCGCTGCTGCGGGTCCATCGCGGCTGCCTCACGCGGCGAGATCCCGAAGAACTCGGCGTCGAAGCCGGCGGCGTCGTCCAGGAACCCGCCCTCCGTCACGTAGGAGGTGCCGGGGTGGTCGGGGTCGGGGTGGTACAGCGCGTCGAGGTCCCAGCCCCGGTCGGCGGGGAACGGCCCGATGGCGTCCCCGCCGTCCGCCACGAAGTCCCAGAGGAGTTCGGGAGTCGACAGCCGGCCGGGGAAGCGGCAGGCCATGCCCACGATCGCGATGGGCTCCCGGCTCCGCTCCTCCAGCTCCCGTACCCGGCGGTGCGCGTCGCGGGCGTCGGCGACGGCACGCTTGAGGTACGAGCGAAGTTTCTCTTCCGACTCGGCCACGTCTACTCCGACTCCTCGATCGAACGGTCGTGCTCGCTGAGATGGCGGGTCCGCCGGATCACTCGAAGCCCCCGTCGACGAGCGAGAACAGCTCGTCGTCAGTGGCCGCTTGCAGGTCGTCCGCGTCCGCGTCGCCGCGGGGGCCCGCCTGGCCGGTCGTGGTGTCGCACAGCGCCAGCAGTGCCCGCAGGCGTTGCGCGATGCGGTCGCCGGCCCCGTCCTCGGAGAGCACCGCGGGCAGTGCCGAGTGCAGCCGGTCCAGGTCGGCCAGCACCGGGGTCGCCGCCGACAGCGCGTCGGCGAGCTGCTGAAGCATGTGGCGGGTCAGGCTCACCGGGTTCGGGAAGTCGAACACGAGGGTGGAGCGCAGGCGGATGCCCGTGCCGCGCACGAGGCGGTTGCGCAGTTCCACCGCCGTGAGCGAGTCGAACCCGACCTCCTTGAAGGCCCGTTCGGGCGCGACCTCCTCGACTCCGGTGAAGCCGAGGACCGCCGCCGCCTGGGCGCGTACGAGGGCCAGGAGTTCGCGTTCGCGCTCCTCCCCGGGCAGCGTGACGAGCCGGCGTACGTACGTCGCCGCGTCGGCGTCGTCCGGGTCCCCGGCGGGGCGCGCCGCCGCGCGCGGGTCCGGCTCGCGGACCAGGTCCCGTACCGGGCCGAGGGCCGCGCCGGGGCGCGTACGCAGCGCCGCGAGGTCGAGCCGGGCGAGTACGGGCACGGGGGCGTCGAGGCGCAGGGCCGCGTCGAAGAGGTCCAGCGCCTCGGACGCCGACAGCTCCACCAGGCCGGCCGGGACCTCCCCGCCCCCGCCGGAGGCCGCGACGGCGGTCGGCCCCCAGGCGAGCGACACGGCGGGCAGGCCGCGCGCCCGCCGATGGACGGCCAGCGCGTCCACGAAGGCGTCCGCCACGCCGGTGGCGCCGCGGCCCGCCGCGGCCGGCACGTCGGCCGCCGAGGAGAACGTCACGAAGAACGCCAGATCCTGGCCCGCGGTCAGCTCGTGGAGCGCCCACGCGGTACCGGCCCTGGTCTCCAGCGCGTGGTCGAGCCGTCCGGGGCCCGGCGGCCAGGGCCCGTCGTCCTGGTCGGGCCCGGCCGCGTGGACGACGCCGACCAGCGGGTGTGCGGCGTCGATCGCCCGCAGCACGGCGGCCAGCGACGCGCGGTCTCCCGCCGCATACGAGGCGACGTCGACGTGGGCCCCCGCGTCGGCCAGCCGGTCGGCCAGCCGCCGAACCCGGTCGGTGCCGTCGGCGCTCCGGCCCCCGTGGCAGGCCAGTACCAGCCGCCGGACCCCGTGTACGGCGACGAGGTGCCCGGCCACCGCCGCGGCGAGGTCGCGATCCGCGCCGGTGACCAGCACGGTCCCGCGCCCCGCGGCCCCGTCGCCTGCCGCACCGGCGCGCCGCCGGCCCGACGGAGCCACCCTGACCAGCGAGGGTACGAACACCCGCCCGTCGCGCACGGCGAGTCGCGGGTTCCCGGCGAGCGGCAGCGTCGGCAGGACGGCCGCGGAGGCCGGGGCGTCGTCCACGTCGACCAGGACGATCCGGTCCGGATGCGCGGCCTGAGCGACGCGCACGGCCCCCCACACCAGGGCCTGCGCCGGATCGGGTTCGGCGGCGTGGCCGTCGACCGCGACCGACCGCCGGGTGACCACGACGAGCCGGGCGTCGCCGAGCCGCGCGTCGCCCACCCACGCGGCCAGCCGCGCCGACACCTCGGCCGCCGTACGCCCCGTCGGACGACCCGGCCCGGCGGCGGGCCCGTCCTCGAACGCGCGGAGCACGGCGCCGTCCGGCAGCGGCTCGCCCGCCGCGGCGGCGGCGCCGAGCGCCTCCGGGCTCGCCACGCTGTCGGCGATGTCCAGCCCGGTGAGCGCGCGCGTACCGAGCAGCACGAGCCGCGCGCCGCCGCCGTCCGCGTCCGCGTCCGCGTCCCGGACGGGGTTCCACCGCAGCCGGAAGAGCGCGTCGCGGTGCACTCCGCCACCGGCGGCGCGCAGCTGCTCGGCGGAGATCGGGCGCACCGCCAGCGACGCGACGACGGCCACCACGCGGCCCGACTCGTCGGCGACGTGCACCGACCTGGCACCCTCGCCCACGGGGGCGGACCGCACCCGCAGCCTCGTCGGGCCGGCGCCGGAGAGGCGTACGCCGTGCCAGGAGAACGCCACGCTGACGCCGTCGGAGGCGTCGGCGTCCACCTGCTGGGTCTGGACGGCGGCGTCCAGCAGCGCGGGGTGCACGGCGAACCGCTCGGCGTCCCGCTCGTGGTCGGGCCCGGGGGCGAGCTCGGCGAACAGCTCGTCCCCGCGGCGCCAGGCGGCCCGCAGCCCCTGGAAGGCCGGGCCGTAGTCGACGCCCGTGCGCCTCAGCCGCTCGTAGAAGTCGTCCACCGGGAGCGGTACGGCCCCGGGGGGCGGCCAGGTGGTGAGGTCGGGCGTGTCGGGGTCGGGGTCGGTGTCGTGGGTGTGGGTGAGGGTGCCGGTGGCGTGCTGGGCCCAGGAGGCGTCGGCGGGGGCGTCTACGGGCTGCGAGTGGATGGTGATCTTCCGGAAGCCTGTCGTGTCGGGGGCCGCCACGGCCACTTGCAGGCGGACGCCATCGGTGTCGGGCAGGACGAGTGGGGTGTGCAGGGTCAGCTCGTCGATCAGGGGGCTGCCGGTCTCGCTGCCCGCGCAGGACGCGAGGTCGACGAAGACCGTGCCCGGCACCATCACCGTGCCCAGCACCACGTGCTCGGCGAGCCAGGGGTGGGTGGTGAGGGAGAGGCGTCCGGTGAAGAGCACGCTGCCGTCGTGGGCGGACTCCACGGCGGCGCCGAGGAGGGGGTGCTTCGCGGATGTCAGGCCGAGCCTGGCCGGGTCGCCGGACGACGCGGAGGGTTCGATCCAGTAGCGGTGGTGT
>NZ_JAVSCF010000366.1:0-4660 GCF_031932565.1 Streptomyces sp. B1866 | reverse complement strand
CCGGGCGACGTCCAGGCGGTGGTGGCCGTGCCGACCGCACCGCCCGCCGCGCGCGCCCGGGCGGCCGCCGCGCTGCCGACCGAGCGGGCCCTGGCGCGGGCGCTGCGCCCCTTCAAGCGCACCGCGCCGTCGCCGGTCAGGACGCGGGTCGACGAGGAGGCGACCGCCGAGCGCGCCGCGCGCCACCGGCTGTGGCTGCCGGTGCGCACGCCGGTGCGCGAGCGGTGGATGGACGCGGTCCTGGTGGTCGACGCCGGCGCGTCGATGCGGGTGTGGCGGCCGGTGGCCGAGCGGTTCGCCGCCGTCCTGGAGCGCACCGGGGCCTTTCGCGCGGTGCGGGTCCAGCGGGTGGACTTCGACCGCGGCCTGACGGCGACGGCCCGGCCGGCCGCCGGGTCCGCGGCGCCGCCGTCCCCGGTGGACGGCATGGGCCCGCGGGACCGGCGTGCGGTGCTGGTGCTCACCGACGGCGTCGGCGCGGCGTGGACGGGCGGGGACGTCCGGTCGGCGCTGGGCCGCTGGGGACGGTCCGCCACGGTGGCGGTCGTGCACGTGCTACCGCTGAGCCACTGGCACCGTACGGGCGCGGCGCCCGATCGGGTGCGGCTGCGGGTGCCGGGCCCGGGGGTGCCGAACGGCGCGTGGCGGCGCGCCGACGGCACGCCGTGGCCGTGCGGCGAGGCGCCGGTGCCGGTGCTGGAGCTGGACGCGGGCTGGCTGCGGCGGTGGGTGGACCTGGTGGCCCGGCCCGCGGCGGGCGGCCACGACACGCTGGCCCTGCTGCCGGGCGTACCGGCCGAGCCCTGGGAGCAGGAGGACGAACAGGACGCCTGGAGCCGGGTGTTCCGGTTTCGTGCCAGCGCCTCCCCCGGCGCTTTCCGCCTCGCGTCGCGGCTTGCGGCGGCGCCGCTGAACATCCCGGTCATGGAGTTCGTCCAGGGGCTGCACACGCCGGAGAGCGGTCCGGGCGAGCTGGCGGAGGTGCTGCTGGGCGGGCTGCTGCGGCGGGTGGGCACGGCCGACCCGGCAGACGAGACCGACATCGGCTACGAGTTCCACGACGGGGTGCGCGAGCTTCTGCTGTCCGCCGGGATGCGGGACGAGACGCTGTACGTCCTGCGCAGCGTGCTGGACCGGCTCGGGCACCGCTGGAAGCCGCTGCACGTGCTGCGGGACCTGCTGGCCCGGCCGTCGGCGCCGCTGCGGGACCTGCCCGAGGAGGACCCGCCGGGCAGCGGCCGGCTGCTGCCGTACCTGCGCGTCCAGGAACGCGTCTACCAGGCTCTGTCCGGGCCGTACCTGGAAGGCGCGCGCACGTTCGAGGCGTTCGTCCGGGCCCATGGGGACCGCACTCACACGGGCGAATCCGGCCGTTCCGCCGTGCCGGAACCGCCGCGCCGGGGAAGTCCGAACAGGGAGGGGCCGCGTACCGGCGCTCCCGAGCGCGTCCCCTCATCCGAGGGCGCGCCGCCGCCGGAGCGCGGCGTGCCCGGCACCGAGGCCGAGGAACCCACGAAAGGAAGGCCTGTGTCCGGGATCGATGCCCGTCCCGCGCCCGAAGCGGGCGATCGACGCGCCGGGGACCCCCCGCCGATCTGGGGCAACGTCCCACCCCGGAACAACAACTTCACCGGCCGGCAGGAGCTGCTGGACGCGCTGCACCAGCGGCTGAGCGCCGAGGGCACGGCCGCCGTGCTGCCGGAGGCGCTGCACGGCCTCGGCGGTGTGGGCAAGTCGCAGATCGCCCTGGAGTACGTGCACCAGCACGCCGCCGACTTCGACGCCGTCTGGTGGATCGCCGCCGAGCGGCCCGAGCAGATCCGCCAGTCGCTGGTGCACCTCGCCGAGCGGTTCGGCCTGCGGACGGGCGAGGCGGCGAACACCGCCGTGCCGAGCGTGCTCGACGCGCTGCGCACCGGCCGTCCGTACCGCAACTGGCTGCTGGTCTTCGACAACGCCGAGGAGGTGGAGACGGTACGGGCGTTCTTCCCGGCGAGCGGGCCCGGCCGGGTGCTGGTCACCTCTCGCAACGGCCAGTGGTCCCGGGTCGCCCGCACCGTGGAGGTGGACGTCTTCGACCGCGGTGAGAGCATCGAGCTGCTGCGCCGCCGCGGGCCGGAGCTGCCGCCCGGGCAGGCCGACCGGGTGGCCGAGACCCTGGGCGACCTGCCGCTGGCCATCGAGCAGGCGGCGGCCTGGCTCTCCGAGACCGGCATGCCCGTCGACGAGTACCTGCACGTCTTCGAGGACGAGCGCGCCGACTTCAGCACCCGCCGGCACGAACTGCTCGCCGCGGGCGTGCCCGTGGACTACCCCGAACCGGTCGCGGCCGCGTGGAACATGTCGCTGCGCCGCCTGTCCGAGCGGCACCCCGGCGCCCTGCAACTGCTGCGCGTGTGCTCCTTCTTCGCCCCCGAGCCGATCTCACGGCGGCTGCTCACCGGGGTGCGCGGCGTGACCCTGCCCCCGGAGCTGACCGAGGTGCTCCAGGACCCCATCAAGCTGGGCCACGCGATCCGGGAGATCAACCGCTACGCCCTCATCAAGATCAACCACCAGAGCAACACCATCGAGCTGCACCGGCTGGTGCAGGCGGTGCTGGCCGGCCAGCTGTCCCCGCAGCAGCAGGCGGAGATGCGGCACTGCGCGCACGTGCTGCTCGCGCACGGCGACCCCAACGAGGTCAAGCCGTTCAACTGGGGGCGGTACGCCGACCTGCTGTCGCACGTGCGGGCGTCCCGGGCGATGGACTGCGAGGACAAGTGGGTGCGCCACATGGTGCGCAACCTCGTCCGCTTCCTGTTCGTGTGGGGCGACCACGAGGGCGCCCTGGAATTCGGCACCCAGGTGCGGGAGAACTGGCTGGAGAAGCTCGGCGAGGACAGCGAGGAGACGCTGGCCGTCGCGCGCACGCTGGGCCACGTACTGACCGTGCTGGGCAGGTACCAGGAGGCCAGGGACCTCAACAACCGCACTCTGGAGCTGCTGCGCGCCACCGTGGGCGACGAGCACGAGAACACGCTGGTGACCATCGGCATGGTCGCCAAGGACGCCCGCTACCAGGGCGACTACACCCGGTCCCTGGAGCTGGAGCACGTCCGCTGGTCGGCGTTCAGGCGACTGTTCGGCCCCGACGAACCGTTCACCGCCGCCGCGGCCAACGACTACGCGCTGACGCTGCGGGGCCTCGGCGAGTTCACCGAGGCGCGGCGCATCAGCCAGAGCGCGCGGGACAGCGCCGCGGTGAACCTGGGGGAGAACGCCTCGATCACCCTGGTGCTGGAGGCCAACCTGGCGGCCGACATGCGGGAGAGCGGCGACTACCTGGCCGCGCGGGCGCTGCTGGAGGGGACCATGGCCCGGGTGCGCCGGACGCTGCCCGAGCACGCGCCGGTCGCCGTCGCCATCCTGCGCGTGCTCGGCGTGGTGCGGCGCAAGGCGGGCGACTACGAGGGCGGGATGGCCTGCACCCGGGACGCTTTGGAGCGGTACCGGCTGCGCTACCGGGAACCCGACCTCCTGATCACGCTGACCGAGCTCAACCTGTCGATGGACCTGCGCTGCGCGGCCGACCTCGACGGCGCCCGGGAGCTGGGGCACAAGGCGCTCACCGACCTGCGCGCCATGCTGGGGCCGGGGCACCCGGCGGCGCTCACCGCGGCGACCGACCTGGCCGTGACCCTGCGGCTGCTGGGCGAGGCGGAGGAGGCCAGGGCGCTGAACCGGGAGACGCTGCCGGTGGTGACCGGGACGCTCGGCGCGCGGCACCCGGCGACGCTGGCCACCGCCATCAACCTGGCCGGCGACCACTACGCCCTGGCGGAGTACCAGGAGGCGCGCCGGCTGGACACCGAGACGCTGGAGTCCTGCCGGTCGAAGCTGGGCGAGGACCACCCCACGACACTCTCCTGCGCGCTCAACCTGTCGGCCGACCTGCGGGCCACGGGCGACGGCGGGGCGGCGGAGGAGCTGTTCCAGGACGCCCTGGCCAGGCTGCGGCGGGCCCTGGGCCCGGGCCATCCGGCGGTGGTGGCCGCGGCGCGGGGCATCCGCGCGGACTGCGACATGGAGTCGCTCGCGCTCTGAGAGGCGGCGCGGGCTGTGGCTGACGGTGCGGGCCGCCTTGGGCCGCCGGGCCGGTGCGGCGGTACGAGGCGGCGGCCCGGCCCGGCCGACCGGTGCTCCTCCGGGCCGGGACGGCCCGTCGCGCCGCCCGGCGCGCGCACTCCCCCGGCTGCCGCCGGGAGGTACCTCCTCTCACCGAGGGACGCTCCTTGACGGGCGCACCTCGCCGGGCGCGGCACTCGCGCCGGCGACGCCCGGCCGGGGGCCCTACGCGGTGGCGGCCGGCCCGCGGGCGGGAGCGCCGGCCCACTCGGCGAGGGCGACGGGGTCGGGGCCGGCCCCGGCGGCGGTGCGCACGGTCCGGTGCACGCGCAGGACCACCTCGGGCCGGCGCAGCAGCGCCGTCCTGGCAGGGCCGGCCGGCAGGGTGAGCGCGAGGCCGGCCCAGGCCGCGATGTCGTCCGGGTCCACCGCCAGCCGGGCGCGGTAGCCGCGCAGCGCGGCGGCCCGTTCGCCGGCGGCCCAGTCCAGGTCCGCGACGGCCGGCGCGTCGCCCTCTCCGGCCGCGGGCCCGCCGCCCCGGACCTGCCCCGGG
>NZ_JAVSCF010000365.1:0-4697 GCF_031932565.1 Streptomyces sp. B1866 | reverse complement strand
GGCCGGACCGGCGGCCGGACCGGGCGGCGCGCCGGACCGGCGGCGGGTCAGCGGCCGGTGTCACGCCGGCCGGGGGAGGGGTCCTCCCCCGAAGGAGCGCACCGGGGGCCCGGACCCGAGGCCGGGGCCGGGCGGCGCGCGGACGCACGGACGCGGGGGCGGGTGCGGGGGCGGCGGCCCCCGGGGGTGTACAGCACAACCGAATCCTCGTGATTGTCACTCTTCGCAGATACGAGCCCACCCATGGTCACACGTCCAGTGTGACCGACCGGACCGACATCCGTGCGACGCCCGGCCGCGCGCGGGGTTCTCCCGGCGCTGCCCGGCGCCTCAACTCGCCTCGGGGTGACGGCCGGTGCCCGCGGCGAGCTCGAACTCGGCGCGCGGATGCTCCAGCGACCCCAGGGAGACGATCTCACGTTTGAAGAGCCCGGACAGGATCCACTCGGCCAGCACCCGCGCCTTGCGGTTGAAGGTCGGCACCCGGCTGAGGTGGTAGATCCGGTGCATGAACCAGGCCGGATAGCCCTTCACCTTCCGCCCGTAGACGTGCGCCACGCCCTTGTGCAGGCCGAGGGAGGCGACGGAGCCCGCGTACGCGTGCGCGTACTCCTTCAGCGGCCCGCCGCGCAGGGACGCGCACAGGTTGTCGGCGAGGACCTTCGCCTGGCGGACGGCGTGCTGCGCGTTGGGGGCGCACTCGACGCCGGGCTCGCGCGCCGTGCGGTCCGGCACGGCGGCGGCGTCACCGGCCGCCCACGCGTGCGACACGCCGTCCACCTGGAGCGCGGCCGTGCAGACGAGCCGCCCGCGCGCGTTGAGCGGCAGGTCCACGGACGCGAGGATCGGGTGCGGTCTGACGCCGGCGGTCCACACGAGCGTACGGGTGGGGAAGCGGGAGCCGTCGCTGAGCACGGCGACGCCGTCCTCGCAGGACTCCAGGCGGGTGTCCAGGCGCACGTCCACGTTGCGGCGGCGCAGTTCGCGGACGGCGTACCGGCCCATCTCCGCGCCGACCTCCGGCAGGATCCGGCCGGTGGCCTCCACCAGGATCCACTTCAGGTCGTCCGGCTCGATGTTGTGGTAGTAGCGGGCGGCGTACCGGGCCATGTCCTCCAGTTCGCCGAGGGCTTCCACGCCCGCGTACCCGCCGCCGACGAACACGAAGGTCAGGGCGGCGTCGCGGACGTCGGGCTCGCGGGTGGAGGAGGCGATGTCGAGCTGCTCCAGCACGTGGTTGCGCAGACCGATGGCCTCCTCGACGGTCTTGAAGCCGATGCCGTGGTCGGCCAGGCCGGGGACCGGCAGCGTGCGGGAGACGGAGCCGGGCGCCAGCACCAGCTCGTCGTAGGGGATGTCGACCGAGCCGTCGCCCTGCTCGCGGGCGGCCAGGGTACGGACGGTCGCGACGCGCTTGCCGTGGTGGATGGCGGTGGCCTGGCCGATGACGACCCGGCAGCGGGGCAGGACCCGGCGCAGCGGCACCACGACGTGCCGCGGGGAGATCGACCCGGCCGCCGCCTCCGGCAGAAACGGCTGGTAGGTCATGTACGGCTCGGGGGCGACCACGGTGACCTGTGCGGCACCGCTCCTCAGCTCCCGCTTCAGCTTCCGCTGGAGGCGCAGCGCCGCGTACATCCCGACGTAGCCGCCGCCGACGACGAGAATGCGAGCGGGTTCCTTCACTCTCCCATGACGCACGCGCCGCCGGGGTTTGTCCACAGGCGCGACAGATTGTGTGACCGGAGGCGAGGGCCCCGCGAGCCGGCCGTCGAAACGGTTCACTGAGGAGACGCGCAGGTCAGACGGTGGATGAACCGCCGTGAGCGGGCCCGGGAAACGGAGGGAACGGCGACGTACTCCGATCGGGGACGCTCCGTGCGGAACCGGGCCTTTCTTTCTTGACCTGGGCTCAACTATGTTCGTAGTGGGTCGGGGGGCCGGAATCCTCCGGCTGCACGGGTGGGGGTCTCCGGGGGGAGACGTCATTAACCGGGGGATTTACATGCACCTTCAGGGTTCTCACTGGTCGTCTGCTGTCGCGTCCGCGGACGGAGGCGGCGGCCGGAGCACTCCGCTGCGCGTGGACGCGCAGCGGAATCTTGAGCACGTCCTGCGAGCGGCGCGCGAGGTCTTCGGAGAGCTGGGTTACGGGGCTCCGATGGAGGACGTGGCGCGCCGGGCGCGGGTCGGGGTGGGCACCGTCTACCGGCGGTTTCCCAGCAAAGACGTGCTGGTTCGGCGCATAGCGCAGGAGGAGACGGCCCGGCTGACGGACCAGGCGCGAGCGGCGCTCGGTCAGGAGAACGAGCCGTGGTCGGCGCTGGCCCGCTTCCTGCGCACGTCTGTCGCCTCGGGCGCCGGGCGGCTGCTGCCGCCGCAGGTGCTGCGGGTCGGCGTGGATCCCGAGTCGGAGCCGCGGGTGCCGCAGCAGCGGCACGCGGCCTCGGAGGCGCCCACGGGCGCAGGGTCGGCGGCGGCCGCCACCGCCGCCGTTCCCTCCCAGGCTGCGGGTCAGCCGGAGCTGCGGCTGGTGGCGCAGCCGGCCGCGTCCGACGAGCAGGACGACGCGGGCGTGGCGACCCTGCTGGAGGTCGTCGGCCAGCTGGTGGCCCGGGCGCGGGAGGCCAAGGAGCTGCGCGAGGACGTGACGGTCGCCGACGTGCTGCTGGTGATAGCCACCGCGGCGCCGTCGCTGCCGGACGCGGCGCAGCAGGCGGCGGCCTCGGCCCGGCTGTTAGACATATTGCTGGACGGGCTGCGCCCGCGCCCGTCCGACCACTGACGCCTCGCTCCGGACCGGTCGGCATCGCCCGCCGCGCACCGGCGCCGCCCCGTCCGGGACACCTGCCCCGGACGGGCGGCGGCCGGCGGCGCTCGCTGGAGGCGGGTGTGCCGACGCGAAACCGGTGGCCAAGACAACTGTGCGGAAAGTCGCCCGGAAAGGTGGTTGGCTGATACGACAAAAGGGCTAGTGTCACTGCCTGTGGCACCCTTTCCCAAGGGTTTCGAGAGTGTCGGCAGGCCGGGGGTCCCGCGATGGGCATTGACGGACGGGGCGAGCCGCGCGGCGGCGAGCGGAGAACCGGCGCGCGTACCGGCGAGCCGCCGGGCGGCACGCCCGGCCGCGAGGGCATACCCGCGTCGCGGCCCGAGACGCAGTCCAGCCCTGTGGCTTCGCCGTCCGGCCCTGTGGCTTCGTCCGGTCCCGTGGCACCGTCCGGTCCGGGGGCGCCATCCGGCCCCGTGACCTCGTCCGGGCCGGGGGCCTCGTCAGACTCCGGGGCGTCGTTCGGTCCAAGGGCTTCGTCCGGCCCTATGGCTTCATCCAATCCGGTGGCTTCGTCTGGCCCCGTGGCTTCATCCGGTCCAGGGGCTTCATCCGGTCCAGGGGCGCCGTCCGGGCCGGGCGGCCGTTCCGGTCCGGGGGGCGCGTCCGGTCGGGCGGCGTCGGGCCGTCCGGGCGGCGCGTCAGGCCACGGTCTTCCGTCCGGCCCTGGAAGTCCGCCCGGCGCCGGTCGCCGGGCGGAGTCCCGGCAGGGCGATCCGAGTGTGCCCCGGCAGCGCGGGCGCCGCGCCCAGGACGACGGATCCGACGGCGGCCTCGTCGGGGCGGCGGGCGGCAGCACGGGCAGTGGCCAGGACGCGGGCAACGGCGGCGCGGCGGCTGCCGGATCCGCCGGCTCCGGTGCCGGTTCTGGAGCCGGGGGCGGTTCTGGAGCCGGGGGCGGGGGTCGGGGCGGTGGCCAGGGGCGGGGCGGCGCCGGTGACGGTGAGGCGGGTGGCCTCCCGCCGTCCGACACCACGCTGGTCGCGCGCATGCGCGAGGGCGAGACCGACGCCTACGAGGAGCTGTACCGGCGGCACGCCCCCGCGGTTCGGCGGTACGCACGGACGTGCTGCCGGGACGCCGACACCGCCGACGACCTGACCGCCGAGGTGTTCGCGCGCACGCTGCAGGCCGTACGGGGCGGCGCGGGGCCCACGTCGGCGGTGCGGCCCTATCTGATGACGACGGTGCGCCGGGTGGCCGCCGTGTGGGGCAGGACGGCCAAGCGTGAGCAGCTGGTCGAGGACTTCGCCCTGTTCGCCGCCGACGCGGCCCGCGCCGCCGAGCACGGCGACCCGCTGGGCGCGGAGCCGGACCTGGGCGCGGACGTGACGGCCATGCACGAGGCCGAGCAGACGCTGGCCGTGCGGGCGTTCCGCAGCCTGCCGGAGCACTACCAGACCGTGCTGTGGCACACGACGGTCGAGGACGAGTCGCCGCGCCAGGTGGCTCCGCTGCTCGGCCTGTCGGACAACGCGACGGCGGTGCTCGCCCACCGGGCCCGCGAGAAGCTGAAGCAGGCCTACCTTCAGGCGCACGTGAGCAGCGCGCTGACGGAGGGCGGGGACTGCGCCCGGTACGCCGACCGGCTCGGCGCGTACGCGCGCGGCGGCCTGCGGATGCGGGCCGAGCTGGGCCTGCGCAAGCACCTGGAGAGCTGCGCGCGGTGCCGCATGGCGGCCCTGGAGGTCGCGGACGTCAACGCGCGCCTCGGCGCGCTGCTGCCGGTCGCGGTCGTCGGCTGGTTCGCGGCGGGATACGCGCTCAAGGCGGCCGGGGTCGCGGCGGGTGTGGGCGCGGCCGGCGCGGGCGTGGGCGCGGCGGTGGGCGGCGGAGGCGCGGCGGCCGGTTCGGGCGCAGCGGCCGG
>NZ_JAVSCF010000364.1:0-4699 GCF_031932565.1 Streptomyces sp. B1866 | reverse complement strand
GGACCCCTCTGCGCCCCGGCCCGGACCCGGCGCCAGGGCGGGCCCGGACCGCGCGCCGCCGCGGCGTGCGCCGCCCGCCCACTGCTACGCGCCGGACAACGCCCCGGTGCTCCCGGACGCCTACGGTGGAAGGTGACGAGGCGGCAGGGAAACCTCCCACCACCGCACCCCACTTCGGAAGGCCGGGAACCGCTGTGACTGTCACGACTGCCCCCCACGCGTTCTGGCTCGCCGGCCGCGAGGCGACCGGCGAGGAGACCTTCGAGGTCACGTCCCCCTGGGACGGCCGGTCCGTCGGTTCGGCGAGCGTGCCCACCGAAGCGCAGGTCGAGGAGGCCGTCGCCGCGTCCGTGGCCGTGGGACCCGCGTTCGCCGCCAGCCCCGCGCACGTCCGGGCCGCCGCCCTGGACCTGGTCTCGCGCCGGCTCCAGGAGCGCGCGGAGGAGTTCGCACGCCTGATCTGCGCCGAGAACGGCAAGCCGGTGAAGTGGGCGCGCGGCGAGGTCGGCCGCGCCGTCGCCGTCTTCCGCATCGCCGCCGAGGAGGCCCGCCGGTTCAACGGCGGCGAGGCCCAGCGCCTGGACACCGAGCCCACCGGCGCCGGGCGGCTCGCCCTGACCCGCCGCTTCCCGCGCGGCACCGTGCTGGGCATCGCGCCGTTCAACTTCCCGCTCAACCTGTGCGCGCACAAGGTCGCCCCGGCGCTCGCCGCCGGCGTCCCGATCATCCTCAAGCCCGCGCCGGCCACGCCGCTGTCGGCCCTGCTGCTCGGCGAACTGCTGGCCGAGACCGACCTGCCCGCCGGGTCCTGGAGCGTGCTGCCGGTGCCGAACGACCGGATGCCCGCCCTGGTCCAGGACGAGCGGCTGCCGGTCATCTCCTTCACCGGCTCCGACCGGGTCGGCTACGCGATCCGCGCGTCGGTGCCGCACAAGCGGTGCACGCTGGAACTGGGCGGCAACGGCGCGGCGGTGGTCCTGGCCGACTACGCGGCCGAGGACCGCCTGGACTGGGCGGCGGGCCGCATCGCCGTCTTCTCCAACTACCAGGGCGGCCAGTCCTGCATCGGCGTGCAGCGGGTCGTCGCGGACGCGGCCGTGTACGACCGGCTCGTACCGAAGGTGGTCGCCGCGGTCGAGGCGCTGGCCACCGGCGACCCGGCCGACGAGGCCACCGACGTGGGCCCGATGATCAGCGAGGACGCCGCCCAGCGCGTCGAGTCCTGGGTGGACGAGGCCGTACGGGCCGGGGCGCAGGTGCTCACGGGCGGCAAGCGCGAGGGCACCAGCTACGCGCCGACCGTGCTCGCGGACGTGCCGGACGACGTCACCCTCGCCCGCGAGGAGGCCTTCGGGCCGGTGCTCACCGTGCGGCGGGCCGCGGACGAGTCGGCGGCGTTCGCCGCGGTCAACGACTCGAAGTACGGCCTCCAGGCGGGCGTGTTCACCTCCGACCTCCAGGCCGCCTTCCGGGCCCACCGGGCGCTGGAGGTCGGCGGAGTGATCATCGGCGACGTGCCGACGTACCGCGCCGACCAGATGCCCTACGGCGGCGTCAAGCGCTCCGGGGAGGGCCGCGAGGGCGTGCGCTTCGCGATGGAGGACTACACCTACGAGCGGGTCATGGTCCTCACCGGCCTCGACCTGTGAGCCGCCGGTGAGCCCCCGGTGAGCCCGCCCGGGCCCGTACCCGCCCGCGCTCCCGCCCGCGGCCGGGTACGGGCACCGGCGCGCCGCGCGCCGGGAGCGCCGGCGCGGGACCCGGCCGGAAACCGGCGCGCCGCACCAACGCGGTGCACCGCGTTCGACAGATCGGCGGGTGGGCTTGACGGCGGTGTCGGCGGGACCGGCCACAATGGGGGGATGACGGATTCCCTGGCTGACCCGCACCTGCTCTTCCCGGCCGTCGGTGCCGCCTCCGGCGGGCCGCGCGACCTGGTGATCCTGGGGGCCACCGGCTCCATCGGCACCCAGGCGGCCGACGTGGTGCTGCGCAACCCCGACCGCTTCCGGGTCACCGGCCTGTCCGCCGCGGGCGGCCGGCCGGAGCTGCTGGCGGAGCAGGCGCACCGGCTGCGCGTGGCGACGGTGGCGGTCGCCCGGCCGGAGGCGGTGCCCGCGCTGCGCGCGGCGCTGTCCGCGCGGTACGGGGCGGGCGAGCCGCTGCCGGAGATCCTGGCCGGGCCGGACGCGGCGACCGAGCTGGCCCGGTCGGACGTGCACACGGTCCTCAACGGCATCACCGGCTCCATCGGCCTGGCGCCCACCCTCGCCGCCCTGGAGGCGGGCCGGGTGCTGGCCCTGGCCAACAAGGAATCCCTGATCGTCGGCGGACCGCTGGTGCGGGCGGTGGCCAAGCCCGGCCAGATCGTGCCCGTCGACTCCGAGCACTCCGCCCTGTTCCAGGCGCTGCTCGGCGGGCGGCGGCGGGAGGTGCGCAAGCTGGTGGTCACCGCCTCGGGCGGCCCGTTCCGGGGGCGTACGAGGGCGGAGCTGGACCGGGTCACGCCCGAACAGGCGCTGGCCCACCCGACCTGGGACATGGGCCCGGTGGTCACGGTCAACTCCGCGACGCTGGTCAACAAGGGCCTGGAAGTCATCGAGGCCCACCTGCTGTTCGACATCCCGTTCGAGCGCATCGAGGTCGTCGTCCACCCGCAGTCGTATATCCATTCGATGGTCGAGTTCACGGACGGCTCGACGCTCGCCCAGGCGAGCCCGCCCGACATGCGGCTGCCCATCGCGCTGGGCATCGGCTGGCCCGACCGGGTGCCCGACGCCGCCCCGGGATGCGCCTGGGACACCGCGCGGACCTGGGAGTTCTTCCCGCTGGACGAGGAGGCGTTCCCCGCCGTGAGCCTGGCCCGGCACGTCGGCGGGCTCGGCGGGACGGCCCCGGCGGTGTACAACGCGGCAAACGAGGAATGCGTCGACGCGTTCCTCGCCGGGAAGCTGCCGTTCAACGGAATTGTCGATACCGTCGCGGAAGTGGTGGCCGAAGGTCTGGCGTCCGGTGCCGTGACGGACCGCCACGGCGCCGGACGGCCGGACGGCCTCCCGGCAGCGGGAACCGGGCTCACGGTCGAGGACGTTCTCGCCGCGGAGACATGGGCCCGCGCCCGTGCCCGCGAACTGGCCGCCCGAGCGGCTCAGGCGACACCGGAGGCTCGCGCATGACGACACTGATGACGGTCCTCGGCATAGTCGTCTTCGCCGTCGGCCTGCTGTTCTCCATCGCCTGGCACGAGCTCGGCCACCTGTCCACGGCCAAGCTCTTCGGCATCCGGGTGCCTCAGTACATGGTCGGCTTCGGTCCGACGATCTTCTCCCGGAAGAAGGGCGAGACGGAGTACGGCGTCAAGGCCGTCCCGCTCGGCGGCTACATTCGCATGATCGGCATGTTCCCGCCCGGCGACGACGGCCGGATCGCCGCCCGCTCCACCTCGCCCTGGCGCGGCATGATCGAGGACGCCCGGTCGGCCGCCTTCGAGGAGCTGAAGCCCGGCGACGAGACCCGGCTGTTCTACACGCGCCAGCCGTGGAAGCGCGTGGTCGTCATGTTCGCCGGCCCCTTCATGAACCTGGTCCTCGCCGTGGGGATCTTCGTCGGCGTCATGATGACCTTCGGCGTCAACACCCAGACCACCACCGTCGGCTCGGTCTCCGAGTGCGTGGTCGCGGCCTCCTCCGCCACCGACACCTGCCCGAAGGACGCCAAGGACTCCCCGGCCAAGGCCGCCGGGCTGCGCCCCGGGGACCGGATCGTCTCCTTCGGCGGCCACCGCACCCCCGACTGGGACACCCTCCAGCGGCACATCCGCGAGACCACCGGACCGGCCACCCTCACCGTCGAGCGGGACGGCGCCCTTAAGGTCCTGCACGCCGACCTCATCCGCAACCAGGTCGCCAAGTCCGACGGCTCCGGCGGCTACGTCGAGGGCGAGTACGTCTACGCCGGCTTCCTCGGCTTCACCCCCGCCAGCGGCGTCGTCCAGCAGTCCTTCGGGCAGTCGCTGGACCGCATGGGCACCATGGTCCGCGACGGCGTCGACTCGCTGATCGACCTGCCCGCGAAGATCCCCGACCTGTGGAACGCGGCGTTCGGCGGCGGCGAGCGCAAGGAGGACTCGCCCATGGGGGTCGTCGGCGCCGCGCGCGTCGGCGGGGACGTCTTCAACCTCGACATCCCCCCGGAGCAGCAGGTCGCGACCATGCTCTTCCTCGTCGCGGGCTTCAACCTGTCGCTGTTCCTGTTCAACATGCTGCCGCTGCTGCCCCTGGACGGCGGGCACATCGCGGGCGCGCTGTGGGAGTCGGTGCGCCGCCACACCGCCCGGCTGTTCCGCCGCCCCGACCCCGGGCCGTTCGACGTGGCCCGGCTGATGCCCATCGCGTACGTGGTCGCGGGCATCTTCATCTGCTTCACCCTGCTGGTGCTTGTGGCGGACGTGGTGAACCCCGTGAAAATCACGTGAAGCCGTCCGGCGGCGGGAATATCACCTCCGGGTGCGCCCCGCCGCCGGATGCGCGCCCGGCCCCCCGGGTGCCGTAGGCTCGTATCGCCGCGGCCCGTGGTCGCCCGCCGACCCGCGCCGGGCCCGGCCGCGCCCTGCCCGCGGTCCGGTGCACACGACCGATTCTCCCGAGGGTTGCACTTCTGATGACCGCTGTTTCGCTGGGAATGCCGTCTGTTCCGTTGA
>NZ_JAVSCF010000363.1:0-4730 GCF_031932565.1 Streptomyces sp. B1866 | reverse complement strand
CCCCCGCCGGCACGGCCGCGGCCCCCGCCGGCACGGCCGCGGCCCCGGGCGGCGCGCAGGGCCCGCTGCGGCTGGCGTACGTCGACTGCGGCCACGTCGCCCCGTACCTGATCCGCGCGGACGGCGGCGTCAGCGAGCTGGAGCCGGAGCCGTCGCTGCCGCTGGGCCTGGGCGAGCTGGCGCAGGCGCCGCGCACCGAGCAGCGCGCCGAGGTCCCCGCGGACGCCCGGGTGCTGCTGTGCACGGACGGGGTGGTCGAGGCCCGCTCCCCGGGCGGGGAGTTCTTCCCGCTGGCCGAGCGCCTGGACCGGTGGGCCGCGCTGCCCACGCCGCAACTGCTGCGGCGGCTGCGGGAGGACCTGGACGCGCACACCCGGGGACGCCTGGAGGACGACGCGGCGGTGCTCATCATGGAACGGCCCGAGCAGCCGCCCGCCCGGCACGGCGGGAACGGCGGCTGAGCGCCCTCGCGCGCCGGCCGGGAGCCGGCCCGCGCCGCCCGCCGCCCGAAGGCCGCCCGCGCGGGAGAAGTCGTCCCGGGACGCCGCCGGGTTCCCGCGGGCGGACGGGATGATTCTCACCCGCCGGACGGGGCCGAGGGAGCCGTCCGGGCGCCGGCGGCCGTGCCACGATGCGGCGATGACCCCACGTGCGTACGGCCCCCTCACGGCCGTGTCCGGTTTCCTTCTGCTGCTCGCCGCCCTGTTCGGCGCGGCCTACGCGGCCGGTTCGGCCGCCGGGCCCGTGGCGCCGGGCCTGCACCGCGGCGGCCCGGGCCCCGGCTCCGGCGGCGGGGCGGGCGGCGGCATGGGCGGCATGCACGGCACGGGCGCGGCGGGCCGGTGAGCGTCGCACCCGTCGTCACGGAGCTGGCGGTCGGCGGCATGACCTGCGCCGCCTGCGTACGCCGCGTCGAGAAGCGGCTCGGCCGGATCGCCGGGGTCACCGCGAGCGTCAACCTGGCCACCGGCCGGGCGCGCGTGCTGCACCCGCCCGCCGTCGGCGCCGCGGAGCTGGTCGCCGCCGTGGAGGGGGCCGGGTTCACCGCCCGGCTGCCCGGGCCGTGGGCGCCGCTTCCGGCCGGCGCCGGGCCAGGCGCCGGGCCGCCGGAGGCCGCCCGGCTGCTGGTGACCGCCGCCCTGGCGGTGCCGGTGCTCGTGCTGTCCATGGTGCCCGCCGCGCAGTTCCGGAACTGGCAGTGGCTGTGCTTCGTGCTCGCCGCGCCCGTCGCCGTGTGGAGCGCCTGGCCGTTCCACCAGCGGGCGGTGCGCGCGCTGCGGCACGCCGGCGCGACCATGGACACCCTCGTGTCGCTGGGCGTGGCCGCCTCGTTCGGCTGGTCGGCGTACGCGCTGTTCCTCGGCGGGGCCGGGGAGCCGGGCCTGCGGATGCCGCTGACCTGGCTGCCGTCCGCCCCGGACGGCGCGGCGCACGTGTACCTGGAGGCGGCCGTCGGCGTGCCGCTGTTCGTCCTGGCCGGGCGGCTGCTGGAGGCGCGGGCCCGGCGCGGCACCGGCGCGGCGCTGCGCGCGCTGGCCTCGCTCGCCGTCAAGGAGGTGTCGGTGTGCGCCGGGGACGGCACCGAGCGGCGGGTGCCGGTGGAGCGGCTGCGGGTGGGCGACGTGTTCGCCGTACGGCCCGGGGAGCGGGTCGCCACCGACGGCGTCGTGGTGGCCGGCGGCTCCGCCGTGGACCTGTCGCTGGTCACCGGCGAGAGCACGCCGGTGGAGGTGGGGCCGGGCTCGGCGGTGCCGGGCGGCGCGGTCAACGCGGGCGGGCTGCTGCGGGTGCGGGCCGAGGCGGTCGGCGAGGACACCCGGCTGGCCCGTATCGCCCGCCTGGTGGCGGACGCGCAGGCGGGCAAGGCGCGCGCGCAGCGGCTCGCGGACACGGTGGCCGGGGTGTTCGTGCCGGCCGTGCTGGCGGTCGCGGTCACCGTGCTCGGTTTCTGGCTGGGCGCGGGCGCCGACCCGCAGGCGGCGGTCACGGCGGCGGTGTCGGTGCTGGTGGTGGCCTGCCCGTGCGCGCTGGGCCTGGCCACGCCCACGGCCCTGCTGGCCGCCACCGGCCGGGGCGCCCAGCTGGGCATCCTGGTCAGCGGGCCGCGGGCGCTGGAGGGCCTGCGGCGGGTGGACACCGTGGTGCTGGACAAGACGGGCACGCTCACCAGCGGCGCGATGGAGGTGCTGGAGGTGGCCTGCCGCCCGGGCGGGCCGGGCCGCGAAGCGGCCGTCCGGCTGGCGGGCGCGGTCGAGCAGGGCTCGGAGCACCCGGTGGGCCGGGCCCTGGCGGCGTACGCGCGGGCGGCGGGCCCGCTGCCGGCCGTGGCGGACTTCACCGCCACCGCGGGCCTCGGCGTCGCCGGGCGGGTGGCGGGCCGCCGGGTGGCGGTGGAATCCGCCACGGCCGACGGCGGCACCGGGCTGCCGCCCGCGCTGGAGCAGGCCGTACGGGCCGCGGAGCGGGCGGGGCGCACGGCGGTGGTGCTGCGCGTGGACGGCGCGGCCGAGGCGGTGTTCGCGCTCGGCGACCGGGTGCGCTCCGGCGCGTACCGCGCGGTGGACCATCTGGCGCGTCTGGGCGTGCGGCCGGTGCTGGCCACGGGCGACAGCGAGGCCGCCGGGCGGGCCGTGGCGCAGGAGCTGGGCATCCGGCGGGTGCACACGCGCGTCACGCCCGAGGGCAAGGCCGAGCTGGTCCGCGCGCTGCGGGCGCGCGGGCACCGGGTCGCGGTGGTGGGCGACGGGGTGAACGACGCCGCCGCGCTGGCAGCCGCCGACCTGGGCATCGCCATGGGCGGCGGCACCGACGCGGCCATCGGCGCGGCCGACGTGACGCTGGTGCGCGACGACATGCGCGCGCTGGCCGACGCGGTGGCCCTGGCCCGCCGGGCGCTGGGCACCGTACGGGCCAACCTGGCCTGGGCGTTCGGCTACAACCTGGTCACGCTGCCGCTGGCGGCCACCGGCTGGCTCAACCCCATGGTCGCCGCGGCGGCCATGTCCGCCAGCTCCGTGCTCGTGGTCGGCAACAGCCTGCGGCTGCGCGGCTGGCGGCCCGGCACCTCGCGCGGCGGCCGGCGCGTGGCGGGGAGGCGCCGATGAGGCTCCCGGCATCGGTGCGGCGGGCGGTGGGCGCGGCGCTCGCGCCGCTGGCCGCCGGCGCGCTCGCGCTCGGCGGGCTGACCGCGTGGGTCCTCGCGGGCGCGGCGGGCAGCCCGGCCGCACCGGCGGTGACCGGCGCGCGCCTGCTGCTGCCGTCCAACCCGGAGGCCACCGCGGCGTTCTTCGACATCCGCAACACCGGCGGCGCGGACGACGCGCTGGTGGGCGTCACCGCGCCGTGGCGGGGGCGGGCCATGCTCGGCCGCCGCGTGGTGCGGGCCGGCGCGGGCAGCATGCGCATGGTGGACGCGGTGGCCGTGCCCGCGGGCGGCACGCTGCGGATGTCCGCGTCCGGCGTGGACGTGATGGTGCGCCGGCCGCCGCGGCTGCGCGTGGGCGACCGGGTGCCGTTCGTGCTGCGCTTCCGCGACAGCGGCCCGGTGCGGGTGACGGCGGTGGTGGTCCGCCCGGGCAGCTGACGCCGCGGCGGCGCGCCGTACGGCGGCGCGCCCGCGGGCTGTCCGCCGGGCCCGTACGGCGCGCCGTGCGGGCCCGGCGGCGCGTCAGGGCGCCGTGCCCATCAGGGCGGCGGCCCGTTCGGCCGTCTCCAGCTGGGCGATCAGCGCCTCACGGGCCCGCGCCACGCGGGAGCGGACCGTGCCCACCGGGCAGCCCGCCACGGCGGCGGCCTCGGCGTACGGCAGGCCCAGCACCTGGGTCAGCACGAACGCCTCGCGCCGCTCGTACGGCAGCAGAGCCAGCAGCCGCACCAGGGCGACGCCCTCGTCGAAGCCGGCGCCGGAACGGCCGCGGGACTGGGCGCGCTCGGCCGCCGCCTGCCAGTCGGCGGTGTCCGACAGGCGGGGCCGGGCGGCGGCGCGGCGCAGCCGGTCCACCACCGCGCGGCGGGCGATGGACAGCAGCCACGTGCGCGCCGAGGACCGGCCCTCGAAGCGGGGCAGGGCGCGCAGGGCCCGCAGGTAGGTCTCCTGGACCAGGTCGTCCGCCGCCTGCGGGTCGTCGCTGAGCCGCGCCACGCACCGCCGTACGTCGCGCCGGGTGGCGCGCACGAAGCGGTCGACGGCCTCGGCGTCCCCGCCGCGCGCGGCCAGCGCCCAGCGGGTCACGGTCTCGTCGTCGTGGTCAGGCACCGCGGGCCCCCGCCGCGTCGGGGACCATGGGGAGGTGCGCTGTGCTGACGTCCGTATCGCCGTGTCCGCCCGCGTCGACGGCGAGGCCGGGCCGCCCGCAGTGGCCGACGCCGCGGTCGACGCCCATCTGCGGGAGTGCGGGGAGTGCCGCCGCTGGGGCGAGCGGGCTCGCGAGCTGCGGCGGCTCGCCGCGGCGCTGGACGAGGAGGGCTGAGCGCGCGCGGCGCGCCGGGCCGGCGGGCGCCAGCCGGGGGATCGCCGGGGCGGTCGGGGCCGGCCGGTTCGGGGCAGGGGTCATCGCCTGCGGTCCTTCCTGGGAATCCGGCAGGCGCCCCGCGCGGGGGTGCCTGTCCGGTGAGGTGACGGGCCTGTCGCCGGGCCGTCGCCGTCAGGCGGCGACGGCCCGGCGGCGCGGCGGACCGCGGGTGACGATGACGTGGACGAGCAGCCGCCCGCGCGCCCGGCGCGCGGCGGT
>NZ_JAVSCF010000362.1:0-4766 GCF_031932565.1 Streptomyces sp. B1866 | reverse complement strand
ACAGCGCCGCCTCGCCGAGCAGTGGCTTGCCCAGACCAGGGCCGACATGGAACGCGGCCAGTACGTCGACCCGACCGCCGCCCGGACCACCTTCCGGCAGTACGCGGAAAAGTGGGTGGCCACTGCGGCGAACGACCCGAACACCGAGGCGTCCATGTCGTCGCAGCTTCGGCTGCACGCGTTCCCCTACATCGGCTCGCGCCCGCTCGCGTCGTTCCAGCCGGAGCACATCCGGGAGTGGCTGCGCCAGATGGGGGAGAGCGGTGTTCGCGGTCCGTACGCCAGGGTGATCTACTCCAACGTCCGTGCGGTCTTGAGCGCCGCCGTGGACGACGGTTACCTCTCCCGGAACCCGTGTGCGGCACGGACCGTGAAAGCTCCGGTGGTGGACCGCAAGCGCGTCGTGCCATGGTCGCCCGAAAGGACGTTCGCGGTGCGGGCCGCGATGCCCGAGCGCTACCGGGCCATGGTCGACATCGGGGCAGGCTGCGGACTGCGCCAGGGGGAGATCCTGGGCATAGCCGTTGACTCGGTCGACTTCGAGTCGGAGACCGTACACGTCGTCCAACAGCTCAAGCTCAGCCGAAGCAGGCCCGTCTTCGCCCCGCCCAAAGGCGGCAAGCTGAGGGACACCCCGCTCCCGGGGCCCGTCGCCGACGCGCTGAGGGACCACATGAAGCGGTTCCCGCCCGTCGACATCACCCTGCCGTGGAAGACAGCGGACGGACCGCTGGTCACCAGGCGGTTGGTCTTCACGGCGCCGCTGGGTGGGCACGTCTGGCGCACGTCGCTCAACGAAGAGGCGTGGAAGCCCGCTCTGGCCGCCGCAGGTGTCATCCCGATACCCGAGCCCGGTGAGTCCTACGCGGCGGCGCGAGAGCACGGCATGCACGCGCTCAGGCACTTCTACGCCTCGGTGCTGCTGGACGCCGGGGAGAACATCAAGGCGCTGGCCGAGTACCTGGGGCACTCGGACCCTGGGCTCACGCTGAAGGTCTACGCGCACCTGATGCCCGCGAGCCAGGGGCGCACCCGCCGGGCCGTGGCGGCCGTCTACGACAAGATCATTCCGGACTCTGACGGCCCACAGACGGCCCAGTGATCGCTAACGGCCCGCCACTGGCGCGTTTGTGCAGGTGGCGGGCCTGTCCGGGGGCGGATCTACTTCTTGCCCTGGTTCTTCACGGCCTCGATCGCCGCCTTCGCCGCCTCCGGGTCGAGGTACGTGCCGCCCGGCACCACCGGCCGGAAGTCGGCGTCCAGCTCGTAGGACAGCGGGATGCCGGTGGGGATGTTCAGGCCCGCGATGTCGGCGTCGGAGATGCCGTCGAGGTGCTTGACCAGCGCGCGCAGCGAGTTGCCGTGGGCGGCGACCAGCACCGTGCGGCCCGTCAGCAGGTCCGGCACGATGGCGTCGTACCAGTACGGCAGCATGCGCTCGACGACGTCCTTCAGGCACTCGGTGCGCGGGCGCAGCTCCGGCGGGATGGTCGCGTAGCGCGGGTCGTCGCTCTGCGACCAGTCGGCGCCGTCCGCCAGCTCCGGCGGCGGGGTGTCGTACGAGCGGCGCCACAGCTGGAACTGCTCCTCGCCGAACTCGGCGAGCGTCTGCGCCTTGTCCTTGCCCTGGAGGGCGCCGTAGTGCCGCTCGTTGAGCCGCCAGGAGCGGTGGACCGGGATCCAGTGGCGGTCGGCGCCGTCGAGGGCGATCTGCGCGGTGCGGATCGCGCGGCGCAGCAGCGAGGTGTGCACCACGTCGGGCAGCAGGCCGGCGTCCCGCAGCAGCTCGCCGCCGCGGACCGCCTCCTTCTCGCCCTTGTCGTTGAGGTTGACGTCCACCCACCCGGTGAACAGGTTCTTCGCGTTCCACTCGCTCTCGCCGTGGCGGAGGAGGATCAGCTTGTACGGTGCGTCGGCCATACGCGCGAGACTACGCGGTCCTCAACGGGCGTCGCGGGTGAGGTGGCTGAATGCCTCCAGGTTGCGCGTGGACTCGCCGCGTGAGGTGCGCCACGCGTACTCGCGGCGGATGGCGGAGGCGAAGCCCAGCTCCAGCAGCGTGTTGAAGCTGCCGTCGGCGTTCTCCAGCACGGTGCCCAGCAGCCGGTCCAGCTCGTCGGGGGTGACGGCGGCCAGCGGCAGGCGGCCCACCAGGTAGACGTCGCCGAACGAGTCCAGCGCGTAGCCCATCCCGTACAGGCGGGTGTTGCGCTCCAGCAGCCAGCGGTGGAACGCCTCGTGGTTCTCGTCCGGATGCCGGATGACGAAGGCGTTGACCGACAGCGAGTGGCGGCCCACGCGCAGCGAGCAGGTCGTGGACAGCTTGCGGGTGCCGGGCAGGGTGACGACGTACGTGCCGGGCGCCGGGCTCTCCCAGGCCAGCTCGGCGTCCGCGAGGGTCTGCTCGATGACGGCCGCGGCGGCGGCCTCGGGGGTCTGGGGCGTCCCGGACTTCCCAGCGGATGACTCAGCAGTAGCCATGACGTGATCGTAGGCGACGGCGTTCGCCGAGCGCCGCCGTGTACACCTCGGCGGTGGTCTGCGCGGCCGTGCCCCAGCCGAAGGACGCGGCGTGCCGGGCGGCGGCCGCGCCCATCCGGTCGGCCAGGCCCGGGTCCTCGGCGAAGCGGCGCAGCACGCGCGCGTAGTCGGCCGGGTCGTGGCCGCGCACCAGGAAGCCGCTCACCCCGTCCCGTACCGCCACCGGCAGCCCGCCGACCGACGCGGCGACGACCGGCGTGCCGCACGCCTGCGCCTCGACGGCCACCAGGCCGAAGGACTCGCTGTAGGACGGCATGACCAGCGTGGTCGCCGCCCGGTACCAGTCCGCCAGCTCCTCCTGCGCGCACGGCGGCTGGAAGCGGACCACGTCGCACAGGCCGAGCCGGGCCGCGAGCTTGTGCAGCCGCTCCGGCTTGGCCAGGCCCGTGCCGCTCGGCCCGCCGACCACGGGCACCACGATCCGCTCGCGCAGCGCGGGCGCGGCGGCCAGCAGCTCGGCGACCGCGCGCAGCAGGATGTCGGGCGCCTTCAGCGGCTGGATGCGGCCCGCGAACAGCGGCACGAACGCGTCGCGCGGCAGCCCGAGCCGCTCGCGCGCGGCGGCCCGGCCGGGCTCGGGCCGGAAGCGGTCCAGGTTGACCCCGGGGTGCACGACGGCGACGAGGTCGCCGGACGCGCCGTAGTGGCGTTCGAGCTGGCGGGCCTCGTCGGCGGTGTTCGCGATGAGCCGGTCGGCGGCCCGTACGATCCGCTGCTCGCCGAGCACGCGCGCGGCGGGCTCGGGCCGGTCGCCGTCGGCGAGAGCGGCGTTCTTGACCTTGGCCATGGTGTGCATGGCGTGCACCAGCGGCACCTTCCACCGCGCGGCCGCCAGCCAGCCGACGTGCCCCGACAGCCAGTAGTGCGAGTGCACCAGGTCGTAGTGGCCGGGCCGGTGGCCCGCCCACGCGCGCATCAGCCCGTGCGTGAAGGCGCACAGCTGCGCGGGCAGGTCCTCCTTGGCCAGCCCGCCGTACGGGCCCGCCGTCACGTGCCGTACGAGCACACCGGGCGCCAGCTCGACCTGCGGGGGCAGGTCGGCGGCGGTGGCCCGGGTGAAGATCTCCACCTCGATGCCGAGGTCGGCCAGCCGCTGGGCCAGCTCCACGACGTACACGTTCATGCCGCCCGCGTCGCCGGTGCCCGGCTGGTGCAGGGGCGAGGTGTGCACGCTGAGCATCGCGACGCGGCGCGGGCGGCGCGCGGGCCGTACGGCGCGCCGCAGGCGCGGCGGGATCGGGTGCTGGCTCACCGCGCGCCGACCTCCTCGGGGGCTTGGGGGTGCCTTGGGGTGGTGCTTACGGGGTCTGCCGACTTCCCCCGGTTGTCAACGGGAACCCGTGGCGAGCCATTTCCGTGTTGCCGAAGTGTGACGTGGTTCTCCCGGGGGCCGGGCTCGGGGCCGGGGCGGGACAGGTGCCCGGGGACCCGGACGGGACGGGCCCGGGGACCCGGACGGGACGGGGCCCGCCGGCCCGGGCGGGACGGGACTCGGGACCCGGACGGGGGCCGGTGCCCGGGGGCTCCCGGGGCGCCGTCCCCCGGCCCTACAGTTCCGTTCCATGGTGCGCCTCGCTTCGCCGACCCGGCCCGTCGGCTCGGTCACGCGCGGGACGACCCGCCCGAACCGCCTGCGCCGCATGGACCGCTGGATAGCCGCCACGCACGGCCCCGCCCTGCGGCGCGCCGACGCGCCCATAGCGGTGGACCTGGGCTTCGGCGCCGCGCCCTGGACGGCGGTGGAACTGCTGACCCGGCTGCGGACGGTCCGGCCCGACATACGGGTCGTCGGCGTCGAAATCGATCCCGCGCGGGTGGCCGCCGCCCGCCCGTACGCCCGCGCGGGCCTGGCCTTCGCCCACGGCGGTTTCGAGGTCCCGCTGCCCGGCGGCCCCGGCCCGGCCCGCCCGGCCCTGATACGGGCGGCGAACGTGCTGCGCCAGTACGACGAGGCCGAGGTGGCGGCGGCCTGGCGGCGCCTGTGCGGGCGGCTCGCGCCGGGCGGCCTGCTGGTGGAGGGCACGTGCGACGAGGCCGGGCGGCGGCACGTATGGGTGGCCCTCGGCCCGCACGGCCCCCGTACGGTCACCTTCGCCGCCCGCCTGGCGTCCCTCGGCCGCCCCTCGGACCTGGCCGAGCGCCTGCCAAAGGCCCTGATACACCGCAACGTCCCCGGCGAACCGGTGCACGCCTTCCTCCGCGCCTTCGACCACGCCTGGGCGGCG
>NZ_JAVSCF010000361.1:0-4769 GCF_031932565.1 Streptomyces sp. B1866 | reverse complement strand
CGCCGCCCGCGCGGGCGCCCGCCCGGACGGCGGGGGCCGGGACCCGGCGGGCCCGGTGGCCGCCTCCGCGGCCGTGTGAGCCGGCTCGGCCGCCTGGGACAATGGCCGGATGACAGGACGCTGGGAGTTTTGGATCGACCGCGGCGGCACCTTCACGGACGTGGTGGCCCGCCACCCCGAGGGCCGGCTGACCACCCGTAAGCTGCTGTCGCACCACCCCGAGCGGTACGCGGACGCGGCCGTCGCCGGCATCCGCCTCACCCTCGGGCTCGGCCTCGACGATCCCGTCCCGGCCGAGGACATCGCCGTGGTGAAGATGGGCACGACCGTGGCGACCAACGCCCTGCTGGAGCGCACCGGCGAGCCGACCCTGCTCGTGGTCACCGAGGGCTTCCGGGACGCGCTGCGCATCGCCTACCAGAACCGCCCGCGCCTGTTCGACCGGCGCATCCTGCTGCCCGAGGCGCTGTACGAGCGGGTCGTCGAGGTCCCCGAGCGGCTGGACGCGCGCGGCGGCGTGGTCCGCCCGCTGGACCTGGCCGCCGTCACCGCGGAGCTGCGCGCGGCCCACCGCGACGGCTTCCGCAGCGCGGCCGTGGTGCTGCTGCACGGCTACCGCAACGCCGACCACGAGCGGGCCGTCGCGGCCGCGGCCCGGGAGGCGGGCTTCACGCAGGTGAGCTGTTCACACGAGGTCAGCCCGCTGATGAAGCTGGTGCCGCGCGGCGACACCACCGTCGTCGACGCCTACCTCTCCCCGGTCCTGCGCGCTTACGTCGACAGCGTGGCGAAGGAGCTGCGCGGCATCCGGCTGATGTTCATGCAGTCCAACGGCGGCCTGCGGGAGGCCGCCCACTTCCGCGGCAGGGACGCGGTGCTCTCCGGGCCCGCCGGCGGCGTGGTCGGCATGGCCAGGGCGGCCGCCGAGGCCGGGTACGAGCGGGTCATCGGCTTCGACATGGGCGGCACGTCGACCGACGTGTCGCACTACGCGGGCGAGTTCGAACGGGTCTTCGGCACCGAGGTCGCCGGGGTGCGCATGCGCGCGCCGATGATGAACATCCACACCGTGGCCGCGGGCGGCGGCTCGGTCCTGCACTTCGACGGCCGCCGCTACCGGGTCGGCCCCGACTCGGCCGGCGCCGTGCCCGGACCGGCCTGCTACCGGCGCGGCGGCCCGCTGACCGTGACCGACGCCAACGTGATGCTCGGCCGCGTCCAGCCCGCCCACTTCCCGCGCGTGTTCGGCCCCCGGGGCGACCAGCCGCTGGACGCCGAGACGGTCCGTACGCGCTTCGCCGAGCTGGCCCGGCGGGCCGCCGAGGCGACCGGCGACCGGCGCGGCCCGGAGGAGGTCGCCGCGGGCTTCCTCGACATCGCCGTGCTCAACATGGCCAACGCCGTCAAGAAGATCTCCGTGCAGCGCGGCCACGACGTCAGCCGCTACGCGCTCACCAGCTTCGGCGGCGCGGGCGGCCAGCACGCGTGCGCGGTCGCCGACGCGCTCGGCATCGGCACGGTGATCGTGCCGCCGCTGGCCGGCGTGCTGTCCGCGTACGGCATCGGCGTGGCCGACGCCACCGCCCTGCGCGAGCAGGCCGTCGAGACCGAGCTGACCGACGACGCCGGCCCGCGCGTACGGGACCTGTGCGACCGCCTCGCCGAGCGAGCCCGCGCCGACCTGCTCGCCGACGGCGTGCCGCCGCAGGCCGTCGCCACCGTCGCCCGGGTCCACCTGCGGTACGCGGGCACGGACGCGGCGCTGCCCGTCCCGCTGGACACGCCGGAGGCGATGGCCGCGCGGTTCGCCCGGCTGCACCGCGCGCGGTACGCCTTCACCATGGACAAGCCGCTGGTGGTCGAGGCGGTGGCGGTCGAGGCCGTGGGCACGGCCGCCGGGGCCGGCGGCACCCGCGCCGCGCCGCCCCCGGCGCGGTCCGGAGACCTGGCGCCCGCCGCCACCGTGGCCATGTTCACCGAGGGCCGGTGGCAGGACGTACCCCTGTACGAGCGCGCCGGCCTGCTGCCGTCCGACACCGTCACCGGGCCGGCGATCGTCGCCGAGGACGACGCCACCACCGTCGTCGATCCCGGCTGGCGCGCCGAGGCGGGGGAGCGCGGCCACCTGCTGCTCACCCGGGTCGCCCCCCGGCCGCGTACGACGGCCGTCGGTACCAGCGTCGACCCGGTCCTGCTGGAGGTCTTCAACAGCCTCTTCATGGCCATCGCCGAGCAGATGGGCGTGGCCCTGGAGAACACCGCCCACTCCGTCAACATCAAGGAGCGCCTGGACTTCTCCTGCGCGCTGTTCGACGCCGACGGCAACCTCATCGCCAACGCCCCGCACATCCCCGTCCACCTCGGCTCCATGGGCGAGTCCATCAAGGAGGTGCTGCGGCGGGGCGCCGGCACGATGCGACCGGGCGACGTGTACGCCGTCAACGACCCCTACCACGGCGGCACGCACCTGCCGGACGTCACGGTCGTCACCCCGGTCTTCGACGACGCCGGGCGCGAGGTGCTGTTCCTCGTCGCCTCGCGCGGGCACCACGCCGAGATCGGCGGCGTCACGCCCGGCTCCATGCCCGCCTTCAGCCGCACCGTGCACGAGGAGGGCGTCCTGTTCGACAACTGGCTGCTGGTCCGGGACGGTGAGCTGCGCGAGGAGGCCACCCGCGCGCTGCTGGCCTCCGGCCCGTACCCCTCCCGCGCGCCGGACGCCAACCTCGCGGACCTGCGCGCCCAGATCGCCGCCAACGAGAAGGGCATCGCCGAACTGCGCCGCATGATCGGGCAGTTCGGCCTCGACGTGGTGCACGCCTACATGCGGCACGTGCAGGACAACGCCGAGGAGTCGGTGCGCCGCATCGTCGCCGGGCTGCGGGACGGCACGTTCACCTACGAGACCGACGCCGGTGCGTTCATCCGCGTCGCGGTGCGCGTGGACCGCGCGGCGCGTGGCGCGGTCCTCGACTTCGAGGGCACCTCGCCGCAGCAGCCGGGCAACACCAACGCGCCCAGCTCGGTGGTCATGGCGGCGGTGCTGTACGTCTTCCGCACCCTCGTCGCCGACGACATCCCGCTCAACAGCGGCTGCCTGAAACCCCTGGACGTGCGCATCCCCCAGGGGTCGATGCTGGCGCCCGCCTTCCCCGCCGCCACGGTCGCCGGCAACGTGGAGACCTCCCAGGCCGTCACCGGCGCCCTGTACGGCGCGCTCGGCGTGCAGGCCGAGGGCTCCGGCACCATGAACAACGTCACCTTCGGCAACGACCGCGTGCAGTACTACGAGACCGTCGCCAGCGGCTCCGGCGCGGGCGACGGGTTCGACGGCGCGGACGCCGTGCAGACCCACATGACCAACTCGCGGCTGACCGACCCCGAGGTGCTGGAGTGGCGCTATCCGGTGCGCGTGGACGGCTTCGCCGTCCGGCACGGCAGCGGCGGGCGCGGCCGGTGGCGGGGCGGCGACGGCGTGACCCGGCGCATCCGCTTCCTGGAGCCCATGAAACTGGCGCTGCTGACCGGCCACCGGCGGGTGCCCCCGTACGGCATGGCGGGCGGCGAGGCGGGCGCGCTGGGCGCGAACGCCGTGGAGCGCGCCGACGGCACCGTGCAGCCGCTGGCCGGGTGCGACGCGGCCGAGGTGGGCCCGGGCGACGTGCTGGTGCTCCACACGCCCGGCGGCGGCGGCTACGGGACGCCCTGACCGCTCCCCCTGACGTTCCGGCGGCCCGCCGCCGCCCGGGCCCTGCGAGCGGGCCGCGCCGGTCAGCCGGGGCCGGTCGGCGGGCCGCCCGCGCCCTCCGGCCGGCCGGGCGCCTCCAGCGGGCGGCGCAGGGACGTGCGCCCGGCGTCCCAGTCCGCCAGGACGCGGGCGGCCCAGCGGTCCTCCAGGTAGGTGGTGGCCTGCACGCCGAAGACGACGGCCGCCGCCTGGCCGGGCTCGCGGTCCAGCAGGCCGCCGACCACGTCGCGGCGCATCAGCTGCTCGTGCACCGCGTCGGCCCCGATGTGCTCGGTGAAGAACCGCACGCAAGCCGCTGCGGCGCCCAGTCGGCCGAACGCCGCCGCCAGCCGCTGCGCGCCGGGCGAGGAGGTGATCTCCAGCGCGGCGAAGTGCCCGGCCATCGCCCCGCGCAGCGAGCGGCGCAGGCCCAGCAGGGACATCAGGTTGACGGTGGCGAGCGTGGCGGCGGGCGCGTGGTCCAGGTAGCGGCCGTACGCCGGGTCGAGGCCCGCGGCGGACATGGCGTCGGCGAACAGGCGCGCGTGCACCCGCTCGCCGCGGCCGGCCCCGTACTCGTCGAACTCCACGGCCACCAGCGACGCCTTGGCCTGCCCGGTCAGCCGCGGGATCAGCCACGCCTGCGGGTCGGCCTCCTTGAGCTGGTACAGCGAGCGGTGCGCCAGGAACTCGCGCGCCTGCTCCCAGGTGCCGTGCCGGTGCAGGCGGTGCGACACGCCGGTGGCGCCGGGCGGCTCGGCCAGCAGCGCGTCCAGCGCGCCGGCCGCGTCCGCGCCGCCGGGCACCGCGGCGCGCAGCGCGGCCAGGAACCGCTCCTCCAGCGCCTGCCGCAGGCGCAGCAGGTCCGGCTGCCACTCCCAGTCGTCGGCCACGCCCGCGAACCCGCGGTAGTGCAGCTCGTAGCAGGCGTACAGGGCCAGCTGCGCGTCGTCGCCCAGCGGGTCGGCGGCGCCGGCGGCCGCGGTCGGCAGCGGCGGCGCCGGCGTGCGGACCGGCCCGGCCAGGGCCGCCAGCACGGCGG
>NZ_JAVSCF010000360.1:0-4777 GCF_031932565.1 Streptomyces sp. B1866 | reverse complement strand
GGCGGGTGCGCCCCCGGCGCCGGACGCCACCGGCGCGGCGGCCGCGGCGGGTGCGGCGGGTGCGGCGGGTGCGGGCGGGTCGGGCGGGTCGGGCGGGTCCTGCGGCTCGACGGGTTCGGCCGGGTAGAGCGGCGGGATCGCCACCGAGTCGCCTGGCCCGTGGCACAGCAGCGGCGGCGCGGCGCCGCCCCACTCCTCCCAGTCCAGCAGCGCGGGCAGCCGCTGGGCCGTACCGGGGTCGGCGAACAGCATGATCCGGCCGCGGTGGGCCGCCACCGGTCCGGTGCCGGGCCCGTCAGTCCATAACCGGCTCACCACCCGCCGGCCGAAGAGCGCCGGCATGCTGATGACGTCGAAGGCGGTGCCGCAGGGCAGCACGACCGCCGCCGCCGGGCTGTGCGCCCACAGTGCGTGCACGCTGCGAGGGAAGGGGCTGGCCGAGGCGAGCCAGTCCGCTCCGGTGGAGGTGACGTAGGCGGCGGTCTGATGTGACTCCCGAGGCCATCTGCTCATGGTCCATACACCTAGCGGTAGGGCGGGTTCCGTATGTGGAGTGAGTGACACCGCGGCACGGGGCGTCCAGTGGTGTCTTCCCCGGTGTACGGGCCGATGACGCGCGATCTCTGACCGGGAGCCCGCGCGAGGCCGTGTGAAATCCGGGGGAAAGGGGTGAGCCGGGGCAAGTCGGAGGGCCCGGCAGGAGCGAACGGCGTGAGCCCGGCGGGAACGGTCGGCGGGAAGCCGAGGCGGACGGGCGGCGCGAAGCCGAGGGGGACGGCCGACGGGAGGCCGACGGGGACGGTCGGCGCGGAGTCGGCGAGCGGCGGCCTGAGGAGGGCGGGTGGCAGGCGGTCGGTGGGCGGCCCGACGGGGGCGGGCGCCGGGTCACGCCGACGTTCCGCCGTTCTCCATCAGCTCGCGGCCGAACTCGACCATCTTCCGCGCGTAGTCCTCGGTCCACGCGGCGCGCTCCGCGATCACGGCCGGGGTGAGCCGGTCGAAGCGCTTGGGGTCGGCGAGCTGGGCGGCGGCCATGGCCTGGTACTCCGTCGCCCGGTCGGTCGCCGCGCGGAAGGCCAGCACCAGCTCGGTGGACCGGGCCAGCAGCTCCCTGGGGTCCTCGATCGACTCCAGGTCGAAGAAGTGCTCGGGGTCGCCTGAGCCGGCCGGGGGCTCGAAGAGAAGTGGTGCGGGTTTGAGCCGTCGACCGTCGCCGGTGCGCGGGCTCGGAGCCGACTGCGGCTCGGACATGTACGTACCTCCAGGTTCGTCTCACCGCAATCCATTGTCCCGCCGTGCGCAAGTGTGCCCCCGCGCCCCTGCCGGAACGCTGCGTCGCCGGCCCGACGCGCCTGGTCCGGCCGGGGACCGCCGGACCGCGGGGAGGCTCCGGCACGGGTGGTGCGCCGACCCCGGACGTCCGCCCGCCGGGCCTGGCGTACCCCCGGGCCTCAGCGGGCCGCGGCCGCGGTGCCGTCGCCCGCCGCCGCGGGCGCGTCGGCCCCCTGGCCCGTCCCGGGACCGGACTCCGGCCCGGCGGCGCCCCCGGCCGGTCCGGCCCCGCCGCGGGGCTCGTCCGCCGTGTCCGCCTTGTCTCCGCGCTGGTGCGGAATGAGATCGTGGTCACGTGTCACAGTGTCGCCGCCGCCACTGACAGTCACCGGTGCGCCGCTCCCGCTCGGCCCGCCGTCCGCCTCGCCCGTCCGCGCCGCGGGCACCGCGACCGGCGCCTGGGCCTCGGCGCGCGCCCTGCCCGCGCGCTCGCGCAGCCGGTCGGCCAGCCGCAGCGCGGGCCGGGTGAGCAGGAGGCCGACACCCATGGTGGCCGCCCCGGCGAGCGCGTCCAGGAAGTAGTGGTTGGCGGTGCCCATCACCACGAGCACGATGGTCAGCGGGTACAGGACCCCGAGGGCCTTGGTCCACGTCGTCCGGCCGTACCGCCACAGCGCCACCCCGCACCACAGCGCCCACCCGACGTGGAGGCTGGGCATGGCCGCGTACTGGTTCGTCAGCCCGCCCAGGCCGCGCGGGGCGCTCGCCTCGCCGCCCCACCAGCCGTACGAGGCGTACTGCGCCATGGTGTCGACGAAGCCGTGCCCCGCGTCCAGCAGCCGCGGCGGGCAGGTCGGCGCCAGCGTGAAGCCGACCAGGCCCAGGATGGTGGAGATCAGCAGCCAGGTACGCAGAAAGCGGTACTCGCCCAGTCGGCGGAACCACAGCCAGACCAGGACCAACGGCGTAACGACGTAGTGCAGGGAGGCGTAGGCGAAGTCCGCCGGGACGCCGATGACGGCGTGGTGCGTGAAGAGATTGTTGAGTGGTGTCTCGAAGTCGATGTCCAGCCGCTGTTCGAGCCGCAGGAGCGCCAGCCCGTGATCGACGGCGGTGGTGACATCCCCGCGGGCCAGCAGCCGCCCGGCCGAGTACGCGGCGTACAGGACGGCGATCAGTGGCAGTTCGGCCCACCAGCGCGGACGGACGGCCCGTGACGATCCGGTACTGGGCACGGTCTGGGGCATCCGCTCGCTCTCCAAAAATCAGGCGGCCTCGGGCAGGCGCGCGGTCAACCGTACGTCCTTCGCGCGGCGATCCGGGCGTCACCCCCGAAACAGGCCCGCGCGTGCGCCGCGTTCACCCGGCGGCACGTGAGACTACCGGTGTGCCCCTGGAGGGGGCGGCGCGGGCGGCTCGGAAGCGACCGGCCACGCGCGGGGTGGCGCGAAGGGTCCGGCGACGCGTTCGGCGGCGGACCGCAGGTGAGCGAGAAGACGCGCGGGTGGCCCGGAGGGTTGCCTTCCGGACGGGTGCGGCATGATGGACCGGGCGCCGGGACAGAGGGGACCTGTCCCCAGAATGGCGTGAAAAAGCATGTGAATGGCGTGATACCACGTGCACCGCGCGTGGTATCACGAATCAGGCGAAAGGTTTCCTCTCCATGGCACCGCGCATCCTGCTCGCCCGGCACGGCCAGACGGAGTGGTCGCTTTCGGGCAGGCACACCGGCCGCACGGACGTCCCTCTGCTCGACCAGGGCCGGGCGGCCGCGAAGCTGCTGGGCGAACGGCTGCACCGGGCGCCGTGGTCCGGCCTGGAAGGCGTGGAGGTGCGCACCAGCCCGCTGGCGCGCGCCCGGGAGACCTGCGAGCTGGCCGGCTTCGGCGACCGCGCGCGGGACTGGAGCGCGCTGCTGGAGTGGGACTACGGCGCGTACGAGGGCCGGACGTCGGAGGAGATCGCGGCGGAGCGGCCCGGCTGGGTCATCTGGCGCGACGGCGTGCCGCGCGGCGAGACGCTGGCGCAGCTGTCGGCGCGGGCCGACGAGGTGGTGGCCTGGGCGCGCGGCGGCGACCGGGACGTGCTGCTGTTCGCGCACGGCCACATCCTGCGCAGCATCGCCGCCCGCTGGCTCGGACTCGACGTGTCCTTCGCGGCCCGCATCCGCCTGGACCCGACCTCGCTGTCCGTCCTGGGCTGGGCATACGGCGACCCGGCGATCGACCGCTGGAACGACACGGGCCACCTGGGCTGACCCCGTCACCCCCGCCCTGGCCCCGCCTGCCCGGGCATCCGCGCCGCCCGCGCGGGAGGGCCGTACCGCGCGGGAGGGCCGTACCGGGCGGGAGGGCCGTGCCGGGCGCTGCGGCGCTTCGGCCGTGGGCGTACGCGCGGGGGAGGCCCGCGGGGCCGTGCGCCGGCCGTAGGCCCGGGACGTACGGCTCGGCCGCCCGGGACGCTCGCCCCCTCACACCGGGCCGCGGAACGTCCGCCGTGGAACGTCCGCCCCCGTACGTAGTGCCCCGGAACGTAGCGCCCCGGGACGGTCGCCCCGCAGCGCGCGCGCCACCCCGGGACACCCAGGGTCACCCGGCGAGGCCCGGCCGTCCCTGAGGTCCGTTCCTGCCCGAGGGGCCCCTGCCGCTACCCGGAATTCACCGGCAAACCGGATTTCTGCCTCGATTCGGCCGGAATGCCATCCTTTGTGGCGGCATTCCGCCGTAGCCGTTGACAGCCGGGGGCGTTGAACCCTGAGGAACCCAGGGACATCCCCGTGGACATCAGGGAGGCAGGTTTGAACACCATCGGCTCGCGGACCACCGCCCAGCACCCTCCGAGTCAGCCGGCGCGGCCCGTGCGGCCCGCGCCCACCTCTCAGCTCGGCCTGGACGGCCCGGACGGCGCCGACGACGGCCCCGGCGGGCAGGGCGGCCAGGACGGGCCGCCCGCCCAGGACTGCGACCTCGTGACCGTCCCCGCGCGCCAGGGTCTGGAGGCCGTGGCCATCCTGCGACTGCGGGACGGCGTCGGGCCGGTCCTGCACGACGGCGCCTGCGACACCCTCGGGTTCCTGGTGCCGCCCGGCACCGCCGACGCCTGGGACCTGCCGGGCAGCGCGTGCACACAGACGTACGCGGGCGCGGGGGTGTGCGCGGGTGGCGGACGCGGCGGCCGCGGGCCGGCCGACCCGCCTGTCTCCGGCACCGGCTGGCTGGTGCCGCCGGACGCCACCCCGGCCGTCGCCACCGACCCGGCCGACCTGCGGGCGGCCCTGGGCGAGGCCGCCCGCACGATCGAGGCCGCCGACCGCTGCCAGTGACCTCCGTACCCCCCTCCGTACCCCCTCCGTACCGCCCTCCACGCCGGCTCCTCCGCTCCCGACCCCCGCGCTGCCGCCCACCGGCCCCGTGCCGGCCGCTCCCGTCGGCCCCCGCCGCGGTCCGCTCGCCGCCGCGGCCCGCGCGTGAGGCGCCGGACGTCCGGTACGGCGCGGCGCCGCGCG
>NZ_JAVSCF010000359.1:0-4820 GCF_031932565.1 Streptomyces sp. B1866 | reverse complement strand
GCCCGGCCGCGCCCGCGCCCGCGGTCTGACCCGGCCGCCCGGCGCGCGGATTCCGCGCCGTTCGAGCCCCCGACCCGCGCGACGTAGGTACGCGGCCGCGCGGTGGGCGGTTGCGCGGTGGGCGGGGGAAGCCCGTGCCAGGCGCGCCCGCCGGGCCCGGACGTATCCCACGCGGCACGCCGGGCCGCCGGCGCGCGGCGATCGCGGCGGACCGCACCGGCCCCGCGGGAATCCGGCGAGCCCCCGCCGCACTCCGGCCCGCTGCCGCATCTGGCGGCCCGCTGTCGAAGGGCCGGCCACGACGCGCCACCGGCGCGCGCGGCCGGCCCTCGGCGTGCCGGGGCCCCGGTCCCGCGCCCGTGCACGCGGCGGAGCGCCGACCGGGCCGCCGCCGAGCCTGTAGCAGCGGAGAACGCTGGTCGTCCGGCCGGTGAACACCGAGTGCCAGGGCGGTCGGGCGCCGCCGCCCCGTGCCCGTACCCGCCGCGCCCCGCCCGCCGCCTCCGCCGCGCCCCGTCCGCCCCGTGCGCCTCCGCCGGACCGCACCCGGCCCCGCCGTACGGGTCCCGGGCCCGGGTGGCACCGGGTGCCGGGGAACCCTTTTCAGCGATCCCCTCCCACGGTCATCTGAGGTAGCCTCCGCAAGCGAAGTCTTTATCCCCACGGCGAGTACGGCATTCGATCGCGACGGGGGCGCGAGTGCCGGTCGCCCACCCGCGAGCGAGTGGACCCGTCGCCGGACCGGCGCGGTCCCGGCGGCGGATGAGCGGAAGAGGTTGGGTCATGGGTGAGGAGACGGCCGACGGCGCGCGTCAGGCGGCGCGGGCCGGGGCGGCGCGCGGCGCGGGCGAGGTGGGGGAGCCCGGGCTGAGGCAGCTGCTCGCCGGCCTGACGGCGGTGCGCGACGGCGACTTCGGCACCCGCCTTCCAGACGACGCCGACGGACTGCTCGGCGAGATCGCCTCGGTGTTCAACGGCATGGTCGACCAGCTGTCGCTGTTCACCTCCGAGGNGACTGCTCGGCGAGATCGCCTCGGTGTTCAACGGCATGGTCGACCAGCTGTCGCTGTTCACCTCCGAGGTGACCCGCGTGGCGCGGGAGGTGGGCACCGAGGGCCGGCTCGGCGGCCAGGCCGAGGTCCCCGGGGTGTCCGGCACCTGGAAGGACCTCACCGACTCGGTGAACGCCATGGCGGGCAACCTGACCACGCAGGTGCGGGACATCGCCCAGGTGGCCACGGCCGTGGCGCGCGGCGACCTGTCGCAGAAGATCGACGTGGACGCGCGGGGCGAGATCCTGGAGCTGAAGGACACCGTCAACACGATGGTGGACCAGCTGTCGTCGTTCGCCGACGAGGTGACCCGGGTGGCCCGCGAGGTGGGCAGCGAGGGCCGGCTCGGCGGCCAGGCCCGGGTGCTCGGCGTCGGCGGGGTGTGGCGCGACCTGACCGACTCGGTGAACTTCATGGCGGGCAACCTCACCGACCAGGTGCGCAACATCGCCCAGGTGGCCACGGCGGTGGCGCGCGGCGACCTGTCGCAGAAGATCACCGTGAAGGCCGAGGGCGAGGTCGCCGCCCTCGCCGGGGTGATCAACACCATGGTGGGCACGCTCTCGTCGTTCGCCGACGAGGTCACGCGCGTGGCCCGCGAGGTGGGCACCGAGGGCATCCTCGGCGGCCAGGCACGGGTGCCCAACGTGGCCGGCACCTGGAAGGACCTGACCGACAACGTCAACTCGATGGCGGGCAACCTCACCGGCCAGGTGCGCAACATCGCGCAGGTGACCACGGCCGTCGCCCGGGGCGACCTGACCCGCAAGATCGACGTGGACGCGCGCGGGGAGATCCTGGAGCTGAAGACGACCATCAACACGATGGTGGACCAGCTGTCGTCGTTCGCCGACGAGGTGACCCGGGTGGCCCGCGAGGTCGGCCGCGAGGGCCGGCTGGGCGGCCAGGCCGAGGTCGAGGGCGTGTCGGGCACCTGGAAGCGGCTGACGGAGAACGTCAACGAGCTGGCCGGCAACCTCACCCGCCAGGTCCGGGCCATCGCCGAGGTCACCAGCGCGGTCGCCGAGGGCGACCTGACCCGCTCCATCACGGTGGAGGCGTCCGGCGAGGTCGCCGACCTCAAGGACAACATCAACTCGATGGTCGAGTCGCTGCGCGCCAGCACCCGGGCCAACGAGGAGCAGGACTGGCTCAAGACCAGCCTCGCCCACATAGCCGGCCTGATGCAGGGCCGGCGCGACCTGCCGGTGGTCGCCGAGCGGATCATGGAGGAGCTGACCCCGCTGGTCTCCGCGCAGTACGGGGCGTTCTTCCTCGCCGACGACACCCCGCCCGTACCCGAGCTGGTGCTCATCGGCTCGTACGGGCGCGCCGCGCGCGCGGACGGTCAGCCCACGCGCTTCCAGTTCGGGCAGTCCCTGGTCGGCCAGGCGGCCCGCAGCCGGCAGACCATCGCCGTGGACGACATCCCGGCCGGTTACGCCACCATCTCCTCCGGCGCGGGCCGGACCGCGCCGGTCAGCCTGGTCGTCCTGCCGATCATCATGGAGGACCAGGTGCTCGGCGTCATCGAGCTGGCCTCGGTGCACCGGTTCACGCCCGTACAGCGGGACTTCCTTCAGCAGCTGCGGGAGACCATCGGCGTCAACGTCAGCACCATCATCGCCAACGCCCGCACCGACGAGCTGCTCCAGGAGTCCCAGCGGCTCACCGCCGAGCTCCAGACCCGCTCCGCGGAACTCCAGAGCAGGCAGGAGGAGCTCCAGCAGTCCAACGCGGAGCTGGAGGAGAAGGCCGCGCTGCTGGCCACCCAGAACCGCGCCATCGAGCAGAAGACCCTGGAGATCGAGCAGGCCCGCCAGGAGCTGGAGGCGCGCGCCCAGCAGCTGGCCCTCGCCTCGAAGTACAAGTCGGAGTTCCTGGCCAACATGAGCCACGAGCTGCGTACCCCGCTCAACAGCCTGCTGATCCTCGCCCAGCTGCTGGCCCAGAACCCCACCCGCAACCTCACGCCCAAGCAGGTCGAGTACGCGGGCATCATCCACTCGGCCGGCTCCGACCTGCTCCAGCTGATCAACGACATCCTCGACCTGTCCAAGGTCGAGGCGGGCAAGATGGACATCATGCCCGAGCGGGTGCCGCTGCGGCGGCTGCTGGAGTACGTGGAGGCCACCTTCCGGCCCCTGACCACCCAGAAGAGCCTCGCCTTCGAGGTGGTCACCGAGCCCGGCGTGCCCGCCGAACTGCTCACCGACGACTCGCGCGTGCGGCAGGTGCTGCGCAACCTGCTGTCCAACGCGGTCAAGTTCACCGAGGCCGGCAGCGTCGTGCTGCGGATCGGGCCGATCGCCGACACCGAGCTGCCCGCGGGGGTGCGGCGGCACGGCCCGGCCGTCGCCTTCCGGGTCTCCGACACCGGCGTCGGCATCCCCGAGCAGCAGCTGGAGACGATCTTCGGGGCGTTCCAGCAGGCCGACGGCACCACCAGCCGCAGGTTCGGCGGCACGGGCCTGGGCCTGTCCATCAGCCGGGAGATCGCCTACCTGCTCGGCGGCGCCATCGGCGTGGAGAGCACCCCGGGCGTCGGCAGCACCTTCACCTTCTACCTGCCCGTGGCCCGCCCCGACTTCCAGCAGGTCCCGCCGGGCCCCGCCCCGGCCGCGGCCGACGCCCCGGCGCCGGCCGCCCCGTCGGTAACCGCCCCGCCGGCGCCCTCCCGGCAGCGGCGGCTGCTGGTGATCGAGGAGCGGCCGCGCGGCCTGCTGACCATGGTCGCCGAGAGCGCAGTGGCCGACCTGGTCGACGGCCACGACCTGGGCTACCCGCACGGCGGCGTCGAGATCGTCACCGCGGTCGGCGCCGAGGAGGCGGCCGCGGCCCTGGCGGCCGACGCCTTCCACTGCGTGGTGCTGGACCTGGGGCTGGCCGACGGCGCGGCCCTGCGGTTCCTGACGGCCATGGACGGCGACGCCGCGCTGCGTACGGTCCCGGTGCTGGTGCACAGCAACCGGCGGCTGGACCCGGCCCAGGAGCGGACGCTCCAGTCGCGGGTCGGCACCTGCCCGCTGGAGCTGCTGCCCAGCCTGGACGAGCTGCGCGAGCGCGTCGCCCTGCACCTGTCCGCCGACGGTCCGGGCGACGTGCCGCCGCTGGCGCGGCGGGACGTGCCCCCGGCCCTGGACGGCCACGCCGTGGAAGGCGCCGGGCCGGACGACGCGCGGCTGGCCGGGCGCACCGCGCTGATCGTGGACGACGACGCGCGCAACGTCTACGCCCTCACCGGCATCCTGGAGCTCCAGGGCATGCGGGTCCTGCACGCCGACAACGGCCGTGCGGGCATCCAGACCCTGACCCGCAACCCGGACGTCGACCTGGTGCTGATGGACGTGATGATGCCGGAGATGGACGGCTACGCGGCCACCGCCGCCATCCGGAGCATGGCCGAGCACGCCGACCTGCCGATCATCGCGGTGACGGCCAAGGCGATGCCCGGGGACCGGGAGAAGAGCCTGGCGGCCGGGGCCAGCGACCACGTCACCAAACCGGTCGACGCCGGGGACCTGGTCGCGTGTATCCAGCGCTGGCTGCGCACCTGACCCGGCGCCGGCCCGGTGGCGGCCGGAACCGCGACAGGCGGCCCGCACGTCCGCGGGCGGCCCCAGACCTTGTCCGAGGAGCCTGAGTTCCGTTGCACACTCCCCAGCGTCCGGAAGGGGCCGTTCCGAAAGACGGTCCGGCGCCGGCCGCCCCGGCCCGGCGGCCCGCCGGAGCGGCGCGCCCGACGGCCGGCGCCGGGGGCGAGGCCGC
>NZ_JAVSCF010000358.1:0-4849 GCF_031932565.1 Streptomyces sp. B1866 | reverse complement strand
GTCCACTGTGCAGATCTGAGACAACGAACCGTTGCTTTTCAAGTTTGAGTGTGTCAACTGAAGAGTGTGCTTGTTCGCTGCCTGTCTGGTTTCCGTCCCCGTGGTGGGACGGTCGATAGGGTTTCGGTGGTCATAGCGGTGGGGAAACGCCCGGTCACATTCCGAACCCGGTAGCTAAGCCTGCCAGCGCCGATGGTACTGCAGGGGGGACCCTGTGGGAGAGTAGGACGCCGCCGAACAATCTTTGAGGGCCTCGGGTCCCAGCGTTCATGCTGGGACCCGAGGCCCTTTTGTTTTTCCACCGGTGCGCGCCCCCGGGCCGGGCGCGCGAGAATGATCGCGGTACCTGACGACAGAGGAGACACGTCGATGTCCACCAATCCCCCCGACGACCGGCCGGAGCGCGAGCCGCGCCGGCGGGACGGCGCCCAGACGGGCGACCGGAGTGGATTCCGGCGTGACCGGGATGACCGTGCTCGTCGGCCCCGGCGGGACGACGAGCGGCGAGGTCGGCCCGGCGGGTACGGCCGCCCGGATGAAAACCGGCCGGACCGGCCGCGCGGGCGCTTCCAGGACCAGGACCGTGACCGGGGGCGTGACACCCGCGACACGCGGCGCCGGGACGACCGGGACCGTGGCGCCTACCGCCGCGACGACCGCGGGCCTGAGCGTCGCGACGACCGGCGGGATGACCGGCGGGATGACCGGCGGGATGACCGGCGCGACGAGCGTGGCACCGGACACCGGCAGGACCGGCGTGACGATTTCCGCGCGGGCCGTCGTGACGACCGCCCGCGCGGCCCCCGCCGCGATGACCGGGGCCGGGACGGGGAGCGGGGCGGCCGGACCGGCGGCTACGAGCGCCGTGACAGCCGTGAGGGTCGCGACAACCGTGGCGCGGGCACGGAGCGGCGTTTCGACCGCCGTGACGGCCGCCGTGACGACTGGCGCACCGAGCGCCGTGACGACCGGCGCGATGACCGGCGTGATGACCGGCCCCGGGGACCCCGGCGAGATGACGGTCCCCGGCGCGACAGCCGAGANGGACCCCGGCGAGATGACGGTCCCCGGCGCGACAGCCGAGAGGAGCGCGGTCCGCGCCGTCCGTACGGGCAGGGCCGTCCGCCGTACGCGCAGGGCGGGCAGGGCCGGGGCGAGCGGTCGGCGGGCGGCGGCGGCCCGTACCGGCGCCGGGACGGCCGTACGGGCGGCTACGGTCGCCGCGACGACCGGCCGGCCGGGGACCGCGAGCGGGAGCCGGTGCGGCGCATGCCGATCCCGGAGGACGTCACCGGCGCCGAGGTCGACAAGAGCGTGCGGCAGGAGCTGATGAGCCTGCCGAAGACCCTCGCCGAGGATGTCGCGAAGAACCTCGTCATGGTCGGCAGGCTGCTGGACGAGGACCCGGAGCGTGCGTACGGGTACGCGCGTGTCGCGCTGCGGCTCGCCTCCCGGGTGGGCGCCGTGCGTGAGGCGGCGGGCTTCGCCGCGTACGCCGTCGGGAAGTACGCGGAGGCGCTGGCGGAGTTCCGGGCCGCCCGGCGCATGAGCGGATCCACCGACCTGTGGCCGGTGATGGCCGACTGCGAGCGCGGCATGGGCCGCCCCGAGCGGGCGCTCGCCATGGCGGGCGAGCCCGAGGTGCAGAAGCTGGACCGGGCCGGGCAGGTCGAGATGCGGCTGGTGGCGGCCGGGGCGCGGCGCGACCTGGGCCAGGCCGAGGCGGCCGTCGTGACGCTGCAGAGTTCGGAGCTGGCCTCGCACACCGTCCACCCGTGGACCGCGCGGCTGCGCTACGCCTATGCCGACGCGCTGCTGGCCACCGGCCGGGAGGAGGAGGCCCGCGAGTGGTTCGCCAGGGCGCTGGAGGCGGACCAGGGCGGCACCACGGACGCGTCCGACCGGCTGGCCGAGCTGGACGGGGTGGAGTTCGTGGACGCTCTCGACCCCGACCAGGACGACGACCTTGGCACCGCACAGGCCGACGGGCACCAGGAGCGTGCCGGCGAGCGGGACGGCGGGGACGGGGAGCCGGGCCGGGACTGACCGCCCGCCGGGATCAGCGCCGCGCGCCGAGCCCGGCGCGCAGCGCCGGGTGGTCGGCGACGACGGTGCACGAGCCGGGGGCGATCTCGGTGAAGCCCGCGTCGCGGACCACCGGCAGGCCGCTGCCGGTCAGTGCCGCCCACTGGCCGGCCGCCGCGGTCCGTACGGCCAGCGGGAAGTCCGCGTCCCGCCAGGCCGTGCGGGCCGCCTCGTCCAGGGCCAGCCACGCCAGCTGGGCGCCGTGGCCCGCCTGGGCCATCGCCTTCCCCGCCGACATGTCGACGTCGGGACTCAGCCACAGCACCGGCCCGGTGAGGTCGGGAGCGGGCGGCGTCGCGGGGTCGTCCAGGTGGGTGCCGGAGACCTGGAGCTTGGCCAGCTCCTTCGGCCAGCCGTCGAGCGGTACGGGCGGGAACACGCGCACCTCGGCGGGCGGGGCCGGGGCGGCCGCGCCGTCCGGATCCGGTGACGTGTCCGCGGAGCCGCCGGTGCCCGTGAGTGTGAGGCCCGGCAGGGTCTGCGCCCGCCGCCACTCCGCGCCGCGCGCCCGCCGTACGACCTTGCGGATGCGGCTGCCTTGCCAGGCCCGTACGGCCTCGGCCCACTCGCCGCCGAGCGCCGTGGACCGCTCGTCCGACAGCACGGCGAGCACCGCGCGGGCCGCCGTCTCCAGCGCGTCCGTACGGGCCGGGGGCGCGGCCCGCTCGATGCGGACCACCAGCGGCAGCACGAACTCCGGCGCCGCGAGGAGGTCGTCACGCGCGTGCCGGGACGCTCCGGTGTCCGTGGTCGCAGGGCTGTCGTCGCTGGTCACGCGCCCCAGTCTGCCACCCCGCGCCCCCGGGTCGTGCCGTCGCCTACGCTCAACGGACATGAGACTGCGAGGAGTCGGCCGACGCTACGGCCTGCGCGGGCCGTGGGTCCTGCGCCGGGTCGACCTCGACGTGCCGCCGCGCTCGCTGATCCGGGTGGAGGGAGCCAACGGGAGCGGCAAGTCGACGCTGCTGCGGCTGGTCGCCGGGATCGACGCGCCGAGCGCCGGCCGCGTCACCGGGCGGCCGCGCACCGCGTACGTGCCCGAGCGCTTCCCCGCCGACCTGCCGTTCACCGCCCTGGGCTACCTCGTGCACCTCGGGCGGGCGCACGGCCTGCGGACGGCGGTGGCGCGGCGGCGGGCGGAGGAGTGGCTGGAGCGGTTCGGAGCGGGCGGGCACGCGCGGACTCCGCTCGCCGAGTTGTCGAAGGGCACGAGTCAGAAGGTGGCCGTCGCCCAGGCGCTGCTCGCTGGCCCCGGGCTGCTGGTCCTGGACGAGGCGTGGACCGGGCTCGACCAGGGCGCGCGGGGCGTGCTCGACCAGGCGGTCGCCGAGCGGGTCGCGGACGGCGGCACGGTGGTCTTCGTCGACCACGACCCGGGACGGCTGGCCGGGGCGGCGGACGCGGTGTACCGGGTCGCGGCCGGCGGACTGACCCGCGTGCCGTCCGAGCCGGCGGCGGACGCGGCGGACGCGGCGGCTCGCGCGCGGACCGGCCCGCGGGTGCGCGTCGAGGTCCAGGGGCCGCCGGGCGCGGCACTGCCCGCGGATCTGCCGGGTGCTCCGCTGGTCGAGGAGGTGCCGTACGGTCCGTACGAGGCGACAGGGAGGCCGCCGGGGCGCGGAGCGGACGCTGCCGGGCGGAGGATCCGGCTGACCGTCGCCGCCGCCTACTCCGACGTCCTGTTGCGCGCCCTGCTCACCGCTCGGCCGCCGTGGCATGTCCACGCGGTGGCGGCCGTGGCGCAGGCGCCGCCGCCCGGTTCGCCCGCGGCCGGTGCCCTCCCGCGCGGGTGTCCTCCCGCGCGGGATGACGCTTCCCCGGACGCCTCTTCCCACGCGCGCCTGCCGGAGGCCCCGTGATCGTCCTGCTGCGCTACCACGCGGCCCTGCTGCTGCGCTCGCAGCGCTGGCTGCCGCCGTTCCTGCTCTACTGCGCCGCCCTCGCCGTCGGTGTGCAGGCCGGGCAGCCCGTTCTCGACTCGCTCGGCTACACCTCGGCCGCGGTGCTGCCCGTGGCCGCGTGGCTGGTGCGCGTGTGCGCAGTCGCCGAGCCGCCCGCCGCCCGCGACTGCGTCGCCGCCGCCGTCGGGCCCGCCCGCGCGCACCTCGCGCGGGTGCTCACCGCGCTCGGGGCCGCGGCCGTGCTCGGTACGGGCGGAGTCCTGGTCGTCGCCTGGGTGAGCGATCCGCACGCCGCGGACCACCAGGTGGCGGTGGACCGCGCCGCGGCGGCGGGCGCGGGGCTGCTCGCGTCGCTCGCGTGCGCGCTGCTGGGCACGGCGGTCGGCACGCTGTGCAACTGGCCCGTGGTGCGCAGTCGCGGCCGTGCCGTGCCGGCCACGGCGCTCGCCGCGCTGCTGGTGCTCGTCGTCGGCGTCTCGCCCGCGAACGCGGCCGTGACCGGACTGGTCGACGGCTCGCGCGGGGGCACGGTGACGGTGCCGCTGCTGCCGCTGGCCGCCGCGGCGATCGCCGCCGCGGTGGCGGTGGCGGTGGCCTGCGCGTGCGGTGCGCGGCGGGCGTAGAGTCGTCGGCATGGCGGACTGTGCGGACCGTACGGGGACGGGCGGGGCGGCGGCGGGCGAGCGGGCTGCGGGGCCGCCGTACGCGGACTGCGTGCTGTGCGGCGCGCCGACCGAGTACCCGGCGTCGCGGCCGGGGGCCACGCTGTGCCCGGTCTGCGAGTGGCAGGAGGCGCAGCGCGTCGCCTGCTCCGGCTGACCGCCGTCGGCGCCGGTGCCTAGTACTCCAGCTGTAGATCGTGA
>NZ_JAVSCF010000357.1:0-4879 GCF_031932565.1 Streptomyces sp. B1866 | reverse complement strand
CCGCGGGGCGCCTGCCGCCCGGCGGCCCCGGACCGGTGGGCGCCGCGGCGCCGGACACCGGCCCGGCCGGCGCCCCGGCCCCCGCCTTCGAGGTCGTCTACCTGCTGGAAGCCGGCGACGCGGCCGTCGCACGGCTGCGCGACCGGCTCGACGCCCTCGGCGACTCCCTCGTCATCGGCGGCGGCGACGGGCTCTGGCACGTCCACGTGCACGTGGCCGACGCGGGCGCCGCCGTGGAGGCGGGCGTCGAGGCCGGCCGGCCGCACCGCATCGGCATCACCCCGCTCGCCGCGCCCCCCGCCCCGTACACCCCCGGCGGCCTGCCCGCCGCCGACGGCTCCCCGGCCTCCGGCGCGCTCACGCGCGCGGTGGTCGCCGTCGTGCCCGGCGACGGGCTCGCCGCGCTGTGCGCCGAGGCCGGCGCCCACGCGGTCGTGGCCCGCCCCGGCCGGCCGCCCACCGCCGAGGAGCTGGCCGCGGCCATCCGGCGCGCGCGGGCCCCCGAGGTGGTGCTGCTGCCCAACGACGCCGAACTGCGGCGCACCGCGGCCGCCGGCGCCGCCGAGCGGGCCCGCGGCGAGGGCGTGCGCGTCGCCCTCATCCCCACCCGCTCCCCGGTCCAGGGCATCGCCGCGCTCGCCGTCCACGAGCCCGCGCGCGGCTTCGACGAGGACGTCGTCGCCATGACCTCGGCCGCCGGCGCCACCCGCCACGCCGAGCTGGCCGTCGCCGAGCGCGAGTCGTGGACCATGGCCGGGGTGTGCCAGGCCGGGGACGTGCTCGGCCTCATCGACGGCGATGTCGCGGTGATCGGCGCCGACCTGGCCGGGACCGCGCGCACAGTGCTCGACCGGATGCTGGCGGCCGGCGGCGAGATGGTCACCCTCGTGCTCGGCCAGGGCGCGCCCGAGGACCTGGCCGAACGCCTGGAGCGGCACGTACGCACCGCGCACCTGGCCGTCGACACGGTCGTCTACCAGGGCGGACAGCCGTCCCTGCCGCTGATCATCGGCGTCGAGTAGCCCGCCGCGCGCGGCGCCGCCCCGGCCCGCCGCGGCCCGGCTGTCAGCGGTGTGGTGTGCAATGGGACACGTGCCAGCGTTGCGAGAACCCCTGAAGAACGTCCTCGGCGGCAACACCGCGAAGGTGATGGCCGAGCACCTCGGCCTGCGCACCGTCGGCGACCTGGTGCACCACTACCCGCGCCGGTACGCCGAGCGCGGCGAGCTGACCCGGCTCGCGGACCTCCCGCTGGACGAGCACGTGACCGTCGTCGCGCAGGTGGAGGACGCCCGGGTGCTGACCTTCAACCGCGGCCGGGGCCAGCGCCTGGAGATCACCATCACCGACGGCAGCGGCCGGCTGCGCCTGGTCTACTTCGGCCGCGGCCTGCACAAGCCGCGCGCGGACCTGCCGCCGGGCCGCCGCGCGCTGTTCGCGGGCAAGGTGTCGGTCTTCAACGGCAAGCGGCAGCTCGCCCATCCGGAGTACAAGGTTCTCGACCCGGAGGGCGGCGCCGCGGCCGTCGAGGAGTTCGCGGGCGCCCTGCTGCCGCTGTACCCGGCGTGCGCGCAGATGGCCTCCTGGCAGATCCAGCGCGCCGTCGACACCGTCCTCGGCCCGCCCGGCCAGGAGGACGCGGCCCTGGTCGGCCTGGTCGACCCGCTGCCGCCGTCGCTGCGCGCGGGCCGGGGCCTGGTCACCCTGCCCGAGGCGCTGCGGATGATCCACCGTCCGCGCTCCCGCGCGGACATCGCCGCCGCACGCGACCGGCTGCGCTGGGACGAGGCGTTCGTGCTCCAGGTGGCCCTGGCCAGAAGGCGGCTGGCCGACGCCCAGCTGCCCGCCGTGCCGCGCGGCCCGGTGGAGGGCGGGCTGCTGGACCTCTTCGACGCCGGGCTGCCGTTCGCGCTGACCGAGGGCCAGCAGAAGGTGTCGGCCGAGATCTTCGCCGACCTGGCGGCCGAGCACCCCATGCACCGGCTCCTGCAAGGCGAGGTGGGGTCGGGCAAGACGCTGGTCGCGCTGCGGGCGATGCTCCGGGTGGTGGACGCGGGCGGGCAGACGGCCCTGCTGGCGCCGACCGAGGTGCTGGCCCAGCAGCACCACCGGTCGATCACGGAAATGATGGGCCCGCTCGCCGAGGGCGGCCTGCTGGGCGGCGCCGAGCAGGGCACCAAGGTGGTGCTGCTGACCGGCTCCATGGGCGCGGCGGCCCGCCGCCGGGCCCTGCTCGACCTGGCCACCGGCGAGGCCGGGATCGTGGTCGGCACCCACGCGCTGATCGAGGACAAGGTGCGCTTCCACGACCTGGGCCTGGTGGTGGTCGACGAGCAGCACCGCTTCGGCGTGGAGCAGCGCGACGCCCTGCGCTCCAAGGGCAGTCAGCCGCCGCACCTGCTGGTGATGACGGCCACGCCCATCCCGCGGACGGTCGCCATGACCGTCTTCGGCGATCTGGAGACCTCCGTGCTGGACCAGCTCCCGGCGGGCCGCTCCCCGATCGCCACCCACGTGGTGCCCGCGCGGGACAAGCCGCACTTCCTGGCCCGCGCCTGGGAGCGGGTCCGGGAGGAGGTGGCGGCCGGGCACCAGGCGTACGTGGTGTGTCCGCGCATCGGGGACGAGTCCGACGCCGAGGCGGCGGCGCCCGCAGGGAAGGCAGAGAAGACCGGGAAGGCCGGGAAGGCCGGGAAGGGAGACGCCCGGAAGGCGGGGCGGCCCCGGGCGGCGGACCGGGACGCCGTCCCCGAGCCCGGAGTCTCCGGAGATTCCGGGGATTCCGGAGATTCCGGGGAGCTTGCGGACCCGGGCGAGGACGCCGACAAGCGCCCGCCGCTCGCGGTCCTCGACATCGCGGCGCGGCTGGCCGAGGGCCCGCTGGACGGCCTGCGCGTGGCGGCCTTGCACGGGCGCATGCCGCCGGAGGACAAGGACGACGTCATGCGCCGCTTCGCCGCGGGGGAGGTGGACGTGCTGGTCGCGACGACCGTCGTCGAGGTGGGCGTCAACGTGCCCAACGCCACCACGATGGTGATCATGGACGCGGACCGCTTCGGCGTCTCCCAGCTGCACCAGCTGCGCGGCCGGGTCGGCCGCGGCGCGGCGCCGGGCCTGTGCCTGCTGGTCACCGAGGCCCCGGAGGCCGGCCCCGCGCGCGGGCGGCTCGACGCGGTGGCCCGGACGCTGGACGGGTTCGAGCTGTCCCGGATCGACCTGGAGCAGCGCCGGGAGGGCGACGTGCTCGGCCAGGCCCAGTCGGGGGCCCGCTCGTCGCTGCGGGTGCTGGCGGTCATCGAGGACGAGCAGGTGATCGCGGCGGCCCGCGAGGAGGCCGCCGCCGTGGTCGCCGCCGACCCCGAGCTGGCCGGGCTGCCGGAGCTGCGCGCCGCGCTGGACGCCCTGCTGGACCAGGAGCGGGCCGAGTACCTGGACAAGGGCTGACCCTGCCACCGGCGCACCCTGGCCGCCCCGGTCCCTGCGGGCCGCGCCGCGTCCGGCGCACCGCGAGCCCGCGAGAGCCGTACGGCCGGGCACCCGGAGGCGGTCCCGACGGGCCGGGCAGGGCGCGACGGCCGCTGCCGGACGCGGGTCGCACCGCCCGTGCGGTCCGTACGGCCTGCCCTGACCGTACGGACCGCACGGGCGCGGCCGAGCCCCCGCCCTGCCCCGGACGGGGAGCAGGGGGCACCCGCCTGAGGCGGCTCCGGGCACCGGCAGGCGGGCCGCGGGGACCGGCCGGGACCCGCGGGGTGGCTGTACGACCGGCCGCGGGCCCGGGGGCGGGGCAGGGGCGGCGAGAGGGGACGAGAGAAGGCCGAACCTCCAGCCGCCAGCCCGGAAACGCGTCCCGGGCCTGTACCCCGCCCCGGAGGAAAGCCCCGTCCGACTCGGCGGGTCGATGGGACCCGGTCGGGCTTGTCCGGACCGTGCGCCGGGCCGCGGGGGACGGTGGGCTTCACAGGTTGGGGCACGGTGGCCGCCAGGCGCTCGGGGCCGGCCTGTGAACGGGCGGTACGGACGGCGGTACGGACCCGGCGTCCGGCCCCGGTCGCGGTCGGGGACCGCGAACCGGCCCCGGCGTACGCGGCCCCCGCCCTGCCCGGGGATCCCCGGCCCGGACGGGCACCTCGCGACGCCGCCCGATTGTCAGACCCCCCTGGGAGGATGGACCTAGTCCGAGCCAATCCGCACGGGGATTGGCGGACTTGGACACCTGGGAGCTGTTTTCATGGCATTCCGGCACCTCAACGAACTGCCGCTCGGCGACAAGATCTTCCGGATCGAGCTCGCCAGCGACGACGACTCCACCGTGACCCTGACCCTGACCGGCTGGCGCGAGGACGCCCCGGAGGCCCCGCTCGCCGCCGGCTCGCTCACCCTGCCGCTCACCGACGTCCCGCCGCTGCGCATCGCGCTCAACCGCGCGCTGCGCGCCCTCGCCCTCGTCGCCGACGTCGCCGAGCCCATCCCGGACCGCGACGTGCTGCGCGAGCTGTTCCCCGGCCACGGCGCCCCCTGGGTGCCCCAGCACGAGGAGGACCTGACCCGCCGGTTCCACGACGGCGAGACCGTCGCGCGGATAGCCGCCCGCTTCGGCCGCACGCCGGACTCGGTGCGCGCGAAGCTGCGCGAGCTGGGCCACGACGCCCGCCGCCCCGACTACTGCCCGCCCGACGGCTGCCTGTCCTGGTCGCGGTACGCCTCGCCCGCGCTCCTCGGCGCCGGCCAGGAGGCCGCCGACGGCTGACCGCCGCCGCCCGCCGGGGCCGGGCCGCCACAGCCCGGCCTCGGCGGGCCCCGGTCCGGCCCCCGGGCGGTCCGGGGGCCGGACCGGTCCCCGCTGACGGAGCCGGACCGGTCCCGCCGCCGCGCCCCG
>NZ_JAVSCF010000356.1:0-4880 GCF_031932565.1 Streptomyces sp. B1866 | reverse complement strand
GAGGCTCCCGCCGCGCCGGACGGGACCGCCCCGCACGGCGAGCCGGCCGCCCCCGACGCGCACCAGCCGGCGGCCGAACCGGCCCCGGCGGCTGCCGCCGAACCGGACCCGCGGGCGGCGGTCGAGCTGCCGTCCGCCGTTCCCGGCCCGGACCCGGCGGCCGCGCAGACCGCTTCCGGGCCATCCGTTCCGCCGTCCGCGGAGGTGGCCGAGGTCCCGGCGCCGGACGCCCGCCCGGCCCAGCCCGCCGCCGGGCCGCCGGAGGACGGGCCCGCCGCCCAGGACGGCCTCGGCGCCGTGCCCGTACCGCCGGGCCACGCGATAAGCACCGGCACCGACGCACCCGTCACCGGCCCGCCCCCGCAGGTGCCGGGCCATGATGTCCCGGACGGTCCGGACGCCTCTGCCGCCGTGCCTGAGGAGGTCTCCGCGCAGCCGGAGACGGCCGCCGCGGCGCCGCCGTCCGAGGCCGTTGCGCAGCCCGCGGCCCGGCCCGAGCCGCAGGACGGCCCGCCCGCCGCCGGAAGCGAGCCGGTCGAGCCGGTCGGGCCGACGGAGCTGGCTGCCCAGCCTGAGCCCGCACCCGACCCGGCCGAGGCGGCCGCCGACGAGCAGCCGTCCGCCGCCGCCGGGCCCGTCGCGGCCGACGCCGCCCCCGCCGAGGCCCCCGCGCCGCCGGAGCCCGGGCAGCCGGGCACCCCGCCCGCCGAGGGCTACGGCGAGGCCGAGCGCGCCGCCGTCCACCGGGTCATCCGCGAGCGCCGTGACATCCGCAACGGCTTCCGCCCCGACCCGATCCCCAACGAGGTGCTGCGCCGCGTCCTGGAGGCCGCGCACACCGCGCCCAGCGTCGGCCACTCCCAGCCGTGGGACTTCGTCGTCATCCGCTCGGAGGAGACCCGCCGCACCCTGCACGAGCTGGCCCAGCGCCAGCGCGAGGCGTACGCGTCCTCGCTGCCGAAGGCGCGGGCCAAGCAGTTCCGGCCGCTGAAGGTCGAGGCCATCCTCGACACGCCGGTCAACATCGTCGTCACCGCCGACCCGACCCGCGGCGGCCGGCACACCCTCGGCCGGCACACCCAGCCGCAGATGGCGCCGTACTCCTCCGCGCTCGCCGTGGAGAACCTGTGGCTGGCCGCCCGGGCGGAGGGCCTGGGCGTGGGCTGGGTCAGCTTCTTCGACGAGCGCGAGATGGTGCGCGCCCTGGGCCTGCCCGAGCACCTGGAGGTCGTGGCGTACCTGTGCGTCGGGTACGTGGACGAGTTCCCGGACGAGCCGGAGCTGATGCGGGCCGGCTGGTCCCGGCGCCGCCCGCTGTCCTGGGTGGTCCACGAGGAGGAGTACGGGCGGCGCGCGCTGCCCGGCGAGGACCCGCACGACCTGCTCGCCGAGACCCTGCGGGGCATCCGGCCGCTGGACGCGAAGGCGCTCGGCGAGGCGTGGGACCGGCAGAAGCGGATGACCAAGCCGTCGGGCGCGCTCGGCATGCTGGAGATCATCTCGGCCCAGCTGTGCGGCCTGTCCCGCCAGTGCCCGCCGCCGATCCCCGAGCCCGCCGCCGTGGCGATCTTCGCGGGCGACCACGGCGTGCACGCCCAGGGCGTCACCTCCTGGCCGCAGGAGGTCACCGCGCAGATGGTCGCCAACTTCCTGGCCGGCGGAGCGGTGTGCAACGCGTTCGCGGGCCAGGTCGGCGCCGAGGTGTGCGTCGTGGACGTGGGCGTCGCGGGCGACCTGCCGAGCACCCCGGGCCTGCTGCCGCGCAAGGTGCGGGCCGGCACCGCCGACTTCACCGCCGGTCCCGCGCTCACCCGCGAGGAGGCGCTGCGCGGCATCGAGGTGGGCATCGAGACGGCCCGCGACCTGGTGGCCGCGGGCAACAAGGCCCTCCTCACCGGTGAGATGGGCATCGCGAACACCACCGTGTCCGCCGCGCTCATCGCCGTCTACACCGGCGTGGACCCGGCCGAGGTGACCGGGCGCGGCACGGGCATCAACGACGAGACGCACGCCCGCAAGGTCGCCACCGTCCGGCGCGGCCTGGAGCTGCACCAGCCCGACCCGGACGACCCGATCGGCGTGCTCGCCGCGTTCGGCGGCCTGGAGCACGCCGCGATGGCGGGGCTGCTGCTCGGCGGCGCGTCCCTGCGCACCCCGGTGATCCTGGACGGGGTCAGCGCGGGCGCGGCGGCGCTGGTCGCCCGGGCCATCGCCCCCGAGGTGCTGGCGGCCTGCATCGCCGGCCACCGCAGCGCGGAGCCCGGCCACATGGCGGCGCTGAACAAGCTGGGACTGCGGCCGCTGGTCGACCTCGACCTGCGGCTGGGCGAGGGCACCGGCGCGCTGCTCGCGCTGCCGCTGGTGCAGAGCGCGGCGCGCGCGATGCACGAGGTCGCCACGTTCGACGCCGCGGGGGTCACCGAGAAGGGCTGACCCGCCGCGCCGCGGCCCCGCGTGGGCCGGTCCCGCCCGGGCCGGTCCGCGGGAGCCTGGTGCCCGGTCCGTCCGGGTCCGTGTGGGGCCGTCGGCATACCGGACCGTTCGGTACCGGTTACCCCCGCCGTCCGGGACGGTCCGGTCCGCGGCCGCGCCCCGTAGGGTGTTCGCCGGGGGCCGAGCCGCGCCCCCAAGTCACGTTCCGCCGCTTCAGCGCCGCAGCGGCAGCGCATTTCGTACGAGGAGAGCCGCACCGCCATGCCCGAGAACTTCGCGTACCCCGTCGGCCTGCGTCTCACCGGGCGGCGCGTGGTCGTCCTCGGCGGCGGCGAGGTCGCGCAGCGCCGACTGCCCGCGCTGATCGCGGCCGGCGCGGACATCGTGCTGATCTCGCCGTCCGCCACCCCGTCCGTCGAGGCGATGGCCGAGGCGGGCGAGCTGCGCTGGGAGCGCCGCAGGTACCGGGAGGGCGACTTCGAGGGCGCCTGGTACGCGCTGATCACCACCGACGACCCGCGGGCCAACGCGGCGGCGTCCGCCGAGGCCGAGGCCCGCCGCGTGTGGTGCGTGCGCAGCGACGACGCCGAGGCCGCGTCCGCCTGGACCCCGGCCACCGGGCGCAGCGAGGGCGTCACCGTGGCCGTGCTCACCGGCCGTGACCCGCGCCGCTCCGCCGCCGTACGGGACGCCGTGGTCGAGGGGCTGCGCGACGGCACGCTCGCCGCGCCGCACCACCGGGCCCGTACGCCCGGGGTGGCGCTGGTGGGCGGCGGCCCGGGCGACCCCGACCTGATCACCGTGCGCGGGCGGCGGCTGCTGGCCGAGGCCGACGTGGTGGTCGCCGACCGGCTCGGCCCGCGCGACCTGCTGGACGAGCTGCCGCCGCACGTCGAGGTGATCGACGCGGCCAAGATCCCCTACGGCCGGTACATGGCCCAGGAGGCGATCAACAACGCGCTGATCGAGCACGCCAAGGCGGGCAAGGCGGTGGTGCGGCTCAAGGGCGGCGACCCGTTCGTCTTCGGACGCGGCATGGAAGAGGTGGCGGCGCTGGCCGAGGCGGGCATCGCGTGCACCGTGGTGCCGGGCGTGACCAGCGCGATCAGCGTGCCGAGCGCGGCCGGCATCCCCGTCACGCACCGGGGCGTGGCGCACGAGTTCACGGTGGTCAGCGGGCACGTGGCGCCGGACGACCCGAGTTCGCTGGTGGACTGGGCGGCGCTGGCCCGGCTGCGCGGCACGCTGGTGCTGCTGATGGCCGTCGAGAAGATCGGCGCCATCGCCGCGGCGCTGGTGGCGCACGGCCGGGGCGCCGACACGCCCGTGGCGGTCGTGCAGGAGGGCACCACGGCCGCGCAGCGGCGCGTGGACGCCACGCTGGCCACGGTGGCGGACGCGGTCGCGGCCGCCGGGATACGGCCGCCCGCGGTCGTCGTGGTGGGCGAGGTCGTGGCCCTCGGCCAGGACGGCCACCTCGGGTAACCCCTGGTAGCGCAGGGCGGGCGCGTCATTGGCACCCGGGCCCCGACAGGGCAGTATCACCCTGTGGCCGATCTCTGTACCGTGGACGACCCCGACGACCCGCGCCTGCGCGACTACACCGGTCTGACCGACGTGGAGCTGCGCCGCAGACGCGAGCCCGCCGAGGGCCTGTTCATCGCCGAGGGCGAGAAGGTGATCCGGCGGGCCAGCCACGCCGGATACCCGATGCGGTCCATGCTGCTGTCCGAGAAGTGGCTCGACGTGATGGGCGACGTCGTCGAGGAGGCCACGGCGCCGGTCTACGTGGTCAGCCCGGAGCTCGCCGAACGGGTGACGGGCTACCACGTGCACCGCGGCGCGCTCGCCGCCATGCGGCGCAAACCGCTGCCGGACGCGGGCGAGCTGCTGGCCGCGGCCCGGCGGGTGGCCGTCCTGGAAGCCGTCAACGACCACACCAACATCGGCGTGGTCTTCCGCAGCGCGGCGGCCCTCGGCATGGACGCGGTGCTGCTCTCGCCGGACTGCGCCGACCCGCTCTACCGCAGGTCGGTGAAGGTGTCGATGGGCGCGGTCTTCTCCGTGCCGTACGCGCGTCTGGAGACCTGGCCGCGCGGCCTGGAGGCGGTGCGCGACGCCGGGTTCACCCTCCTCGCGCTCACGCCCGACCAGCAGGCCGCGCCGCTGCACGAGGCCGCCCCGCACCGGCTGGACCGGGTCGCGCTGATGCTGGGCGCCGAGGGCACCGGGCTGTCCCGGCAGGCCCTGGTGGCGGCGGACGAGTGGGTGCGCATCCCGATGTCGCACGGCGTGGACTCGCTGAACGTGGGCGCCGCGGCCGCCGTGGCGTTCTACGCGGTGGCGGCGGGCCGCCCGGGCGGCTGAGCCGCGCCCGCGCCCGGCGGACGCGTCGGCCCGTACGGCGCGCGCCGCGCCCTGGGACGGCCGCCGGGCGCGCCGTACGG
>NZ_JAVSCF010000355.1:0-4882 GCF_031932565.1 Streptomyces sp. B1866 | reverse complement strand
GGGCGGCCCGGCGGCGGGTCCGGCGGGCGGCGGCCCGGCCGTCGGCGGGGTCGCGGGCGGCGGCTCGTACGGGTGCCCGTGCCCATGGCCGTGCCCGGTCCCGGGAGGTATCGACGTCACCCGGGCATCATCGCAAGCGGCGTACGGAACCCGGGCAGGCGGCACGCGCCACCCGGGCCGGGGCGGCACGCGCGCGGCGGGCGGGCGGCGCGTCCCACCTGCCCCAGGCCCCCTGTTCAGCCCGGCCGCCCACCCGTTAGCGTGGTGGGCACCTTTGCAATCGCGGGAGCTCGGAGCACCGGGCTGAGAGGGCGCTGACGACGCTGCGCCGACCGCCGAACCTGTTACCGGGTAATGCCGGCGTAGGGAGTGGGTCTCACATGACCATGCAGGATGCACGCACGCGCGCGATCGGCTGGCACAAGGCGTACGTCACCGGTTCGCGCCCGGACCTGCACGTTCCGGTCCGGCAGGTGCACCTCACCAACGGCCGCGACGTGACCCTGTACGACACGTCCGGCCCGTACACCGATCCGGCCGTCTCCACCGACGTACGGCGCGGCCTGGCCCCCGTGCGCGACGGCTGGATCGCCGCGCGCGGCGACACCGAGGAGTACGCGGGCCGCCCGCCGCGCCCGGAGGACGACGGCATCAAGCCGAGCGCGCAGGGCGCGGGCCTGCGCAACCTCGACGCCGTCTTCCCCGGCGGCGAGCGCAGGCCGCGCCGGGGCCGGGGCGGGGCCGCGGTGACCCAGCTCGCGTACGCGCGGCGCGGCGAGGTCACGGCCGAGATGGAGTACGTGGCGCTGCGCGAGAACGTCTCGCCGGAGGTCGTGCGCGAGGAGATCGCGGCGGGCCGCGCCGTGCTCCCGGCCAACGTCAACCACCCCGAGCTGGAGCCGATGATCATCGGCAAGCGGTTCCTGGTGAAGGTCAACGCCAACATCGGCAACTCGGCCGTCACCTCCTCCATCGAGGAGGAGGTCGAGAAGATGACGTGGGCCACCCGCTGGGGCGCGGACACCGTCATGGACCTGTCCACCGGCCGCAACATCCACACCACGCGCGAGTGGGTGCTGCGCAACTCGCCGGTGCCCATCGGCACGGTGCCGATCTACCAGGCGCTGGAGAAGGTCGACGGCCGCGCCGAGGACCTGACCTGGGAGATCTACAGGGACACGGTCATCGAGCAGGCCGAGCAGGGCGTCGACTACATGACCGTCCACGCGGGCGTGCTGCTGCGCTACGTGCCGCTGACGGCCCGCCGGAAGACCGGCATCGTGTCGCGGGGCGGCTCGATCATGGCCGCGTGGTGCCTGGCGCACCACCGGGAGAACTTCCTGTACGAGCACTTCGAGGAGCTGTGCGACATCCTCGCGGCGTACGACGTGACGTACTCCCTGGGCGACGGCCTGCGCCCCGGCTCCATCGCGGACGCCAACGACGAGGCGCAGTTCGCGGAGCTGCGCACGCTGGGCGAGCTGAACCGGATCGCCAAGGCGCGCGGCGTGCAGACGATGATCGAGGGCCCGGGCCACGTCCCGATGCACAAGATCAAGGAGAACATGGACCTCCAGCAGGAGATCTGCGAGGAGGCCCCGTTCTACACGCTCGGGCCCCTGACCACGGACGTGGCGCCCGGCTACGACCACATCACCTCGGGCATCGGCGCGGCGATGATCGCCTGGTGGGGCACGGCGATGCTGTGCTACGTCACGCCGAAGGAGCACCTGGGCCTGCCGGACCGGGACGACGTGAAGACCGGCGTCATCACGTACAAGATCGCCGCCCACGCGGCCGACCTGGCCAAGGGCCACCCGGGCGCGCAGGAGTGGGACGACGCGCTGTCCGACGCGCGCTTCGAGTTCCGCTGGGAGGACCAGTTCAACCTGGCCCTGGACCCGGACACGGCCCGCTCCTTCCACGACGAGACGCTTCCGGCGGAGCCGGCGAAGACGGCCCACTTCTGCTCGATGTGCGGGCCGAAGTTCTGCTCGATGAAAATTAGCAGAACCATCACAGAGCAGTACGGCGCCGACATGGGTCTGACCAGCGAGGATGCCGGGGAGGCCGCCGCTGGCATGCGCGCCAAGTCGGAAGAGTTCGCGGCGTCGGGGAACCGGATCTACCTGCCGATCGCGGACTGACGCTAGATGAGCGCGCCCCGGAGAAGGTCGCCGATGCCAACTTGATCCTCTCCGGGGCACGCTGGGGTACCAGACCTTCAGCCACGACTGCGGCGCGGTGAGCGGAGCCGCTGAGAGGCGCTGTACGGGGTCGGTGGGTTGAGCGTCCCCGTTGCCGCCCGAGCGAGGAACGGGCCCTCAGGCGCCGCGCACGCCGTAGGCGCGCAAGGCTTCGTCCAGTTCTCGGACTGCCCGCGTCTGCTGCCATGGGACGAGGTCGGCTCGAAGACTCCGAAGGCTTTGAACAACCCGAGGCGACTGGTTGACAGTCGTGATCTTCGCCGCAGCGGAGATCGTCTCGGCGGCTTGTTCAATATTCCCTTGCCGGATGTACGCTGATGACTTCCACGCCAAGGTATGCGCATAATCGCGCAAGTTTGTCTGATCCAGAAGCGGCAAGGCCGTCTCAATGGCGTGCAAAGAATCGCTGGGAGTGCCGAGGAGCAAACCGCATTCTCCGCGAGTGGTCCAATAGAACGACTCATCGTAGAAGTACCACCAGGTGGACAACGGTTGATCGTCCTCACACATGGCGGCAACGGCGGTACGCTCGTCTTCCAAAACCTTGCGTGTCTTGACTTCGTCGCCGTCTGCCGCATAAGCGCGCGCAGCCACGTCCGCCGCGTATGCGCGTGCCGCCCAACTGCCGGTCTGGTTGGCCCATGATTGCGCCGCCACGGCATGGTCAATCCCTACCCGAGGTTTTCCCTGCCAGGTGGCCATTTGGCTCATGGTGCACAGCACATACGAAACTAGTTCGACATTTTCGGCATCGTGGGCGGCCGTCCGCGCGTCGTCGTAGTAATACTGGGCCGCCCGGTAGTCTCCGAGGTCGAAAAATTGCCAGCCGATGATCTGGCTCAACTCCGCGTGCGCCGACAGCAGTCGTGGCTTTAGGCTGCCTGGTGCGGTGGCCAGGAATCCGCTCATGATTTCTCGCTGCGCGAGGGCGGTCCGCAGGGCTACCTGCGGGCCGAACATGTTGCCTTGCTTCCGGTATTGATGCGTTGCCTGCTCGATCTGTGTCATCGTCGCGGCATCGATGCTGCGCGAGTTCTCCATAACGGCACCAAGCGCTTGACGACCATCCGCCGACGCTATGTCGAATAGCGGAGCGGCGACCGCCATAGTGAGAGCTGTACTTACTTTCTGGAGCAAGTCTCGGCGATTCATTTCCGGAAATCCTCGCTGTATCCACACAAGCAGCGCCNTCATTTCCGGAAATCCTCGCTGTATCCACACAAGCAGCGCCTGTGCGAGTTCCGTGAGGCTTATGGCCTCGATTTTCCGCTCCAACTCTGCCGGGGCCACCGACGAAAGGGAGAACGCTGCACTGCCGTTGAAAGCCTCGGAGCCGGTATGCGATCCGGACCCGCCGCCCATACCGGGAAGAGTAATCGGTTGGGATTCCCGTTCTGCGCACGTGCGGTCGCCATCAATGAGGTCTTTGGTCTCGCATTCGTAGACCTTCGCCAAGCGTTCCAAAGTGGTCAGGCTCGGCTCACGGCCGGATTGCGGCCACGACTCCCAGAATGACAACTTCTTTTGCGTCATCGGGTGTTCGGCATCCGGGAACAGCTCGTTCCACCGGTCGGCGACCTGTTGTTGAGTCCATCCCCGGGCAATCCTCATGGCTTGCCGGGCGTTGACCTTCTCCTCACGCTGGATGCGGGCCGCGATGGCACCCCACGTCCACCCTTGCGCCCGTAACCCCTCGGACAGCACGGCCAACGCGGACTTGCGACTCCGGTAGTGCTTGCTGTGCGCCAACGCCGGTCTCCTCACCTGCGCTTGCCCGGTGTGTCCTTGCCATCGTACGGGCGGGCCGCGTGCCGCCCTGGTGTTCGTATACCCACTTCGGAGGCACCTGACCTGCGACTACTACACGTCCGTAGTAAGTCTGCGGACTACGGCAAGGCAACGGATCACACCTCTTGTGGTCCCCTCACGGCACCCGCCGGGCGGAGAGTCGAGGTCCACTCGCTACCGACGATGGACCGAGGGAGGGCGAGGGGCCCCATGGGCGACGAACAGGCGGCCGTAGAGCCTGCCGACAAGCCGGAGAAGTCGGCTTGCACGCTGACTGTCGGGGGCTACGCCCGTGACGACGGCGGCAGGGTGGGCGTGGTCATGGAGGTCTGGCCGAACAGCGTGTACCTCCGCCCGCAAGGCGGCGGCCGCGAATGGGTCCGCCCCGCCGACAAGGTGGCGCCGATCACCACGGGGGACGCGCTGCGAGTACGGGTAGCCGAAGAGCGCCGCAAGAGGCAGCAGGGGCGGGCTCGGTGAGGAAGATTTTCCGGTTCGTGGAATACGAACTCGTCCAGGACGAGACCACCCAGGAAGAACGCGTGATTTTATGCGTCTCTGGTGACGACGCGGATTGCGGGGCCACGTCCGGAATCCTCGGCAGCGAAGACGAATGCGTTGAGTGGATTCGTCGGCACGCCAAGAAGAACCCCGGGCACCGGCGCTACCAACGCGCGTTCATCGACTACGCGGTCCTTGTCCCGCCCTCGGGAAAGACCCCCGCATGATCTCCGCGTTCGTCCGAATCGTCCTCGGGGTGCTTGTATTCGGCGTGTCGGTGGTGGTGGGTTATCTCCTCACTGTTGCCAGTACGGAGCACTGGCCGTCTCCGACTCGAAAGGAGTTCCCGCATGAGCGGTCCGATCGAAGTCCGCCAGACCAAACGC
>NZ_JAVSCF010000354.1:0-4922 GCF_031932565.1 Streptomyces sp. B1866 | reverse complement strand
CGCCCGCGCCTGCCCGGGCGCGCCCGCGCGCTCGTCCGGGCCGGCGGGCGCGGCGGGTTCCGCGCCGGCCCGCCGCTCCTCAGGCGTCTCCTGCCGCATACGGCCACGCTAGACCGGCCGGGACCGGCCCGGCGTCCCCCGGGCGCGGTGGCCGCCCGTACTCCCCGCGGAGTACGGGCCCCGCGCGGCCCCACAGGGCCGGTGGCGCCCCGGAGCCGTCAGCCGAGGCGGTCGACGGCCATCAGGACCCGCCGCGCGGCCGGGTGGGTGCGGACGATCTCCGCGAAGGAGGTGCTGCCGCGGGTCACCCGGGCGAAGGCGCGCCAGGCCGGGCGCAGCCCGGTGACGGCCGCGTGGAACACGCCGGGGCGCCGCGCGAAGGCCGCGTACAGCCGCCGCCCGACGCCCATCTCCACGCCGAGCCCCGCCTTGATGGCGAAGGCGTAGTTGAGGGCCTGCCGCCGGGTGTCGACCGCGTCGTGGGCCTCGGCGATCCGCACCGCCCACTCCCCCGCCAGCCGCCCGGAGCGCAGCGCGAAGGAGATGCCCTCGCGCGTCCACGGCTCCAGCAGCCCGGCCGCGTCCCCGCACACCAGCACCCGGCCGCGCGACAGCGGCGAGTCGTCGGAGCGGCAGCGGGTGAGGTGCCCGGAGGAGACGGTCGGCTCGAAGCCCGCGAGGCCGAGCCGGGCGATGAGGTCGTCCAGGTAGCGCTTGGTCTCGGTGCCCTCGCCGCGCGCCGAGATGACGCCGACCGTCAGCGAGTCGCCCTTGGGGAAGACCCAGCCGTAGCTGCCCGGTATCGGACCCCAGTCGATGAGCACCCGGCCCGCCCAGTCCTCCGCGACCGACGGCGGCACGGGGATCTCCGCCTCCAGGCCGAGGTCGACGTGGGCGAGCTTCACCCCGACGTGGGCCCCTATGCGGCTGGCGCTGCCGTCGGCGCCGACCACGGCCCGCGCCAGCACCGCCGTGCCGTCGGCGAGCACGACCGCGACGGTGCGCCGGTCGGGGACGGCCGGGCCGTGCTGCTCGACGCGCGTGACCGTGACGCCCGTGCGCACCTCGGCGCCCGCCTCCCGGGCCGCCCGCACCAGGCCCGCGTCGAACTCCGGCCGGCTGACCAGCTCGAACAGGGTGTGCCGGGACCGGCGGGTGCGGGTCAGCCGGCCGTTCAGCGAGAAGGTCACGGCGTGCACCCGGTCGCGCAGCGGCGGCTCGAAGCCGGGCGGCAGCGCCTCGCGCGAGGGGCCGATGATGCCGCCGCCGCAGGTCTTGTAGCGCGGCAGCCGGGCCTTCTCCAACAGCAGCACCCGGCGTCCCGCGCTGGCCGCGGCGTGCGCGGCGGACGCGCCCGCGGGGCCCGCGCCCACCACGACGACGTCCCACACCCGCCCGTCCTCCGACCGCGCCGGGGACGTCTCGTCCCGGGCCGCGCTGTCGCTGCTCACGTGTGCCTACGCTCCCACTCGTCGGATGTCCGGTCCGCCCCTGGCGGGCGTCGAGCCCTGGCGGCGTCGAGCCCTGGCGGGCGTCAAGGCCGCATCCTACGGCGCGCGGGTGCGCGACCGGCCGTGTGGGATGATGACCGGTGCCCTGCGCCGGCCGCCCCCGGTGACCGCCGCGCCGCGTCCCGTCAGGCGCGGCCCGCCGTACGGCCGTGACCGCCGGGCCGGCGGTGCCCGCCGAAGCGGGCCGCGCACGTCACCGAGTCCGTCATGGAGTCCGAGGGGGTCGCCCGCGTTGCCGCAGTCCTCGCCGCAGTCCTCGAAGCCGCCCGCGTCGCCCGCGTCGCTGGGCCTGCCGCAGGCGTCACCGCTGGCCGCCACGGTCGCGTCCCTGCACGCCCGCGCCCGGGCCGACCTGGCCGAGCTGGTGGGCTTCGCGTCGGTGGCCGACCCCGGGCAGTTCCCCCGGAGCGAGTGCGAGGCGGCGGCCCGCTGGGTGGCCGACGCGCTGCGCGCCGAGGGCTTCGCGGACGTGGCCCTGCTGGACACGCCGGACGGCACCCAGTCGGTCTACGGCCACCTGCCCGGCCCGCCCGGCGCCCCGACCGTCCTGCTGTACGCGCACTACGACGTGCAGCCGCCGCTGGACGAGGCGGCCTGGACCTCCCCGCCGTTCGAGCTGACCGAGCGCGACGGGCGCTGGTACGGGCGGGGCGCGGCCGACTGCAAGGGCGGGGTGGTCATGCACCTCACCGCGCTGCGCGCCCTGAAGGAGCACGGCGGCGTGCCCGTGGGCGTCAAGGTGATCGTGGAGGGCTCGGAGGAGCAGGGCACCGGGGGCCTGGAGGACTACGCGCGGGCCCACCCGGACCTGCTGGCCGCCGACGCGGTCGTCATCGGCGACGCGGGCAACTTCCGCGCCGGGCTGCCGAGCGTCACCGCGTCGCTGCGCGGCATGGCGATGGTGCGGGTCACGGTGGACACGCTGGCGGGCAACCTGCACTCCGGGCAGTTCGGCGGCGCGGCCCCGGACGCCCTCGCCGCGCTGATCCGGATGCTGGACACGCTGTACGCCGAGGACGGGTCCGCGGCCGTGCGGGGCCTGGCGGCGGACGGGCGCTGGGCGGGGCTGCGGTACCCGGAGGAGGACTTCCGCGCGGACGCCGGCGTGCTGGACGGAGTCGAGCTGCCGGGCGCGGGCACGGTCGCCGACCGGCTGTGGGCGCGCCCGTCGGTCACCGTCCTGGGCATCGACTGCCCGCCGGTGACCGGTGCCACGCCCTCGGTCCAGGCGAGCGCGCGGGCGCTGGTGAGCGTGCGGGTGCCGCCCGGCGCGGACGCGGCCGAGGCGGCCGGGCTGCTGACCGCGCACCTGCGGGACGCGGCGCCGTGGGGAGCGCGGGTGACGGTGGAGCAGGCGGGCCAGGGCCAGCCGTTCAGCGCGGACACCGGCGGCCCGGCGTACGCGGCGATGGCCGACGCGCTGCGGGAGGCGTACGGCGGCCGGGAGACGGCCACGATCGGCCAGGGCGGCTCGATCCCGCTGTGCAACACGCTGGGCTCGCTGTACCCGCGGGCGGAGTTCCTGCTGATCGGGCTGAGCGAGCCGGAGGCGCGCATCCACGCCGTGGACGAGAGCGTCTCGCCGCGGGAGCTGGCGCGGCTGTCGTTCGCGGAGGCGCTGTTCCTGCGCGGCTATGCGGCCCGGGGAGCCGCACAGGCCGACCGCGCGNCGGGCTCGCGATGCCCGGCACTCCCCCAGCTACCGCTGGGGGTGCCCCCGCCCCCGGCTACCGCCGGGAGGTGCCCCCGTGCGGCGTTGTCGTCGTCGCACGCAGTGCCTCCCCCGGCTATCGCTGGGAGGTGCCCCCTGCGCTCTCCTCCTCCGCCTTGCAGCCGGGGGTACCTCCCAGCGGTAGCTGGGGGAGCACCGGACGCCGCTCCCTGATCCACCCTGATCCACACGACACGGCCTGGGGCGGGCCGGAGCCGCCGCTCCGCCCGCTCCGGCCGCCCAGGGCGGCCCCCGCCAGGCGGGGGCCGCAGGGCCGGTCAGTCCGCCGGAACGCCCGCCTCCAGGTACCGCGGGCGGCCCTGGCGGCGGGCGCGCAGCGCCCAGTGCAGCCTGCGGTGGCGCGCCGGGGGCAGCAGCTCGGCCGCCTCCTCCTCGGTGGCGAACCGCCACGCGCGCAGCTCGGCGGGCGGCAGCGTCACCTTCCCCGCCCGCTCGGGGCCCAGCAGGCCGCCGTCGAACAGCAGCCGCAGGCCGCCGTGGCCGTACGGGTCGGGCGGCTCCCAGTCCACGACCAGCAGGCGCAACGGCTCGTCGGGCCGTACGCCCAGTTCCTCGACCACCTCGCGGACGCCCGCCCGCGCCGGGGCCTCGCCGGGCTCGACCACGCCCCCGGGGAACTCCCACCCGGGCTTGTAGGTCGGGTCGACCAGCAGCACCCGGTCGTCGTCGTCGAACAGCAGCACCCCGGCGGCCAGCGTCTCGGCCTCGGGGGCCGGGGTCTGGACGATGTCGCGCGCGCCCGCGCCGGCGCGCACCGCGTCCGCGACGCGCTCGGCGGTCTGCCGGGGGCTCAGGCCGGTGGTGTCCACGACGTACGCGTCGTCGGTGAGCCAGGACAGGGCGTCCCGGTAGGGCGTGAGGTGGTCCAGGCACCACCGGCGGACCGACGCGCTGCGGGCCGGGTCGCCGGGGACCTCCTCGCGCTGGGCGATGCGCTCGCGGAGGATCGTCTCGTCGGTGTGCAGCAGCACGTGCTGCACCGGGATGCGGCGGGCCGCGAAGCCGCCGAAGATCTCGTCGCGGTAGTCCTGCCTGAGGACGGTCATCGGCACCACGAGCGGGCCGCCGACCTCGGCGACGAGTGCGGCCCCGGCCTCGACCACGAGCCGCCGCCAGGACGGCAGGTCCTGGTAGTCGGACACCTCGCGCAGCCGCTCCGAGGGCAGCAGGAAGCGCAGGGTCGCGCCGACGATCTCGGGGTCGTAGAACGTGCTGCCGGGCAGGAACTCCACCAGTTCGCGGGCCGCGGAGGTCTTCCCCGCGCCGAACGCGCCGTTCAGCCAGACGATCACGCTGTCCCCCCGCTTGCCGGTCCCGCACGCCCTTCCCGTATCCGCCCTACCCTGCCACGCCGCGCGCGCCGGTGGCCGCAGGCGCCGGCGGGCGCACGCCGGGCGCCCGGGGGCGCGTCACCCGTCCGGGTGCGTCACGGCCGCGGGTTTGAAGCCGGCGAGGCCCGCCTGCCAGGCCGCGGCGGCGGCCGCGCCGACCAGCCCGGCGTCGGTACCCGTCCGCGCCGGCACCACCCGCAGGTCGCGGACGAAGGAAAGGGTCGCGTAGTCGCGCAGGCTGCGCCGCAGCGGTCCGAACAGCACCTCCCCGGCGCCGGCCACCCCGCCGCCCACCACCGCGATGTCGATCTCCACCAGGGCCGCGGTGGCGGCGATGCCCGCCGCGAG
>NZ_JAVSCF010000353.1:0-5036 GCF_031932565.1 Streptomyces sp. B1866 | reverse complement strand
CGCTGCCCGCCCCGGCCGGCCCCGGCGACGGCGCGGCCGATCCCGCGCCCGCGCTGAACGCGGCGGCGGCGCTGGTCCAGGCCCTGGGCGACGCCGGAGTCGACGCGCCGCTGTGGTGGGTCACCCAGGGAGCCGTGTCGGTCATGGGCGAACCGCCCGCGGACGCGACCGCGGCGGCCCTGTGGGGCCTGGGCCGCGTCGTCGGCCTGGAGCACCCGCGGCGCTGGGGCGGCGCGGTCGACCTGCCCGCGTCCGTCGACGCCCGCGCCGCCGGCACGCTCGCCGCCGCGCTCGCGGCGCGCCCGTCCGGCTCGTCCGGCGAGCCGGACGAGCAGCATGAGCCGGAGGTCGCCGTCCGCCCGCTGGGCGTCTTCGTCCGCCGCCTGGCCCGGATGCCGCACGCCGAGCTGGGCGCCGCCCGCGGCACCCCGTGGCATCCGGGGCGTACCGCGCTGGTCACCGGCGGGACCGGCGCCCTGGGCGGGCACGTCGCCCGTTGGCTCGCCCGCGCGGGCGCCGAGTGCGTCGTCCTGGCCGGGCGCCGCGGCGAGGCCGCGCCCGACGCGCCGCGCCTGCGCGAGGAGCTGGCGGCCGCCGGCGCCGACGTGGTGATCGCCGCGTGCGACGTGTCCGACCGCGACGCGCTGGCCGACCTGCTCGCCGGGCTGCGGGACCAGGGCCGGCGGATCGACACGGTCGTGCACGCCGCGGGCGCCGCCGTGGCCGGGCCGCTGGACCACCTCACGCCCGAGGACGTCGCCGAAGCCGTCGCGGCCAAGGTCCGCGGCGCGGTGCTGCTGGACGAGCTGCTGGGCGACGACCAGCCCGGCACCTTCGTGCTGTTCTCCTCCGGCGCCGGCGTGTGGGGCGGCGCCGGGCAGGGCGCGTACGCGGCGGCCAACGCCTACCTCGACGCGTTCGCCGAGCAGCGCCGGGCCCGCGGCCGGGCGGCGACCGCCGTCGCCTGGGGCCGGTGGGGCGGCGGCGGCATGGCCGCCGGCGCCGCGGGCCGCCGGCTGGCGCGGATCGGCGTGCCGGCGATGGACCCCGGCCTGGCGCTGGAGGCCCTGCGCCAGGCCCTCGACGAGGACCTGACCGGCGTCACCGTGGCCGACCTGGACTGGCCGCGCTTCGCGGCCGCGCTCAGCCTCGCCGGGCCGCGCCCGCTCATCGCCGGCCTGGTGCCCGCGGACGCTCCGGCGGACGGCGGCGCGGACGCCGAGGCGGCCGTATCCGCCCCGGACGCGCTGCGCGAGCGGCTGGCCGCCCTGCCCGGCCCGGCCCGGTACGAGGCGCTGCTGGCGCTGGTGACCGCGGAGGCCGCCGCCCAGCTCGGGCACGCCGACCCGGCCGGCGTCGAACCCCAGCGGCCCTTCCGCGACCTCGGGTTCGACTCGCTGGCCGCCGTGGGCCTGCGCAACCGGCTGGGCGCCGCCACCGGCCTGACGCTGCCGTCCACGCTGGCCTTCGACCACCCCAGCGCCGACGCGCTCGCCGGGCACCTGGAGCGCGAACTGTTCGGCGCGGACGCCGCCGCCGTCCCCGTACTCGACGTGCTGGACCGCCTCGAAGCCGACCTGCCGGGGCTGTCCGACGCGGCCGGCCGGGAGCGCGCCGCGGCGCGCCTGGCGCAGCTCGCGGAGCGGCTGCGCGGCGCGGCGGGCCCGCCGGCGGCCGGCGGCCCCGACTTCGACCGGGCCACCGACGACGAGATGTTCGACATCCTCGGGAAGGAGTTCGGGATCTCCTGACCAGCCGTCAGCAGCACTCGTAACCGACGGGAACAGCACATGTCCAACGAAGACAGGCTCCGGCACTTCCTGCGGCAGACGGCCGCCGACCTGAGCCGCACCAGGCAGCGCCTGCGGGAGGCCGAGGAGGCGTCCCGCGAGCCGATCGCGATCGTCGCCGCCGCCTGCCGCTACCCCGGCGGCGTCCGGTCCGNTCGCGATCGTCGCCGCCGCCTGCCGCTACCCCGGCGGCGTCCGGTCCGCCGACGACCTGTGGCGCCTGGTCGCCGACGGCACCGACGCGGTCTCCGGTTTCCCGGCCGACCGGGGGTGGGACGCGGCGGCCCTGGACGGCGGCGGCCTCGCCGGGCCCGCCGCCCGGCAGGGCGGCTTCGTCCACGACGCGGCCGAGTTCGACGCCGGGTTCTTCGGCATCGCGCCCCGCGAGGCGCTGGCGATGGACCCGCAGCAGCGGCTGCTGCTGGAGACCTCCTGGGAGGCGTTCGAACGCGCGGGGATCGACCCGGCGTCGCTGCGGCGCAGCCGTACGGGCGTGTTCGTCGGCGCCTCGGCCCTCGGCTACGGCGGCGGCGCCCGCCGCGGCGCCTCCGAGGCGGACGGCTACCGGGTGACCGGCGGGTCGATGTCCGTGGTGTCGGGCCGCGTCGCCTACGCCTTCGGCCTGGAGGGGCCGGCCGTCACCCTGGACACGGCGTGCTCGTCGTCGCTGGTCGCCCTGCACGCGGCGGGGCAGGCGCTGCGGGCGGGGGACTGCGACCTGGCGCTGGCGGGCGGGGTGACGGTGATGGCCCGGCCGACCGCGTTCGTGGAGTTCGCACGGCAGGGCGGCCTGTCCTCGGACGGCCGGTGCAGGTCGTTCGCCGCCGCCGCGGACGGTACGGGCTGGGGCGAGGGCGTCGGCCTGCTGCTGGTGGCGCGGCTGTCGGACGCGGTGCGCAACGGGCACCCGGTGCTGGCGGTGGTGCGCGGCTCGGCGGTCAACCAGGACGGCGCCTCCAACGGCCTGTCCGCCCCCAACGGCCCCTCGCAGGAACGCGTCATCCGCCAGGCCCTGGCCAGCGCCCGCCTGTCGCCCGGCGACGTCGACGCGGTGGAGGCGCACGGCACCGGCACCACCCTCGGCGACCCCATCGAGGCCCAGGCCCTGCTGGTCGCGTACGGGCAGGACCGGCCGGCCGGACGCCCGCTGCGGCTCGGGTCGGTCAAGTCCAACATCGGCCACACGCAGGCCGCGGCGGGCGTCGCGGGCGTCATCAAGATGGTGATGGCCATGCGGCACGGCGTACTGCCGCCGACCCTGCACGTGGACGAGCCGACACCGCACGTCGACTGGACGGCGGGCCGGGTCGAGCTGCTGACCGGGCCCGTGCCGTGGCCGGAGGCGGACCGGCCGCGCCGCGCGGGCGTGTCGTCCTTCGGCATCAGCGGCACCAACGCGCACGTCATCCTCGAACAGGCCCCGCCGCCGGCCGACGCGGCGCAGCCGCGCCCGCCGGCCGCGCCCGGCGTAGGCGGCCTCATCCCCTGGGTGCTGTCGGCCCGGTCCCCCGAGGCGCTGCGGGCGCAGGCCGCCCGGCTGCGCGACCGGGTGGCGGCCGGACCGGCGCTCGACCCCGCCGACGTCGGCTGGTCGGCCGTCACCGGGCGGGCGCTGCTGGAGCGGCGCGCCGTCGTGCTCGGCCGCGACGCCGCCGGGCTGACCGCCGGGCTGACCGCTGTCGCGGACGGCGTGCCCGCGCTCGCCCGCCCCGACGGCTCGTGCGTCGTGGTGACGGGTTCCGCGCCGCGCGCGGCGGGCTCCGGCGGCCGGCCGGCGGCGGTCCGGTACGCGGCGGTGTTCACGGGCCAGGGCGCGCGGTACCGCGGCGCGGGCCGCGAGCTGTACGCCGCCTTCCCGGCGTTCGCGGCGGCGCTGGACGAGGTGTGCGCGGCCTTCGACGCGGTCCTCCCGTTCTCGGTGCGCGAGGCGCTGCTGGGCGCGGACGGGGACGCGGCGGACGGGACCGCGGTCGAAGGGGGCGCGGCCGAAGGGGCGGCGGACACGGGGGCGGCCCAGCCGGCGCTGTTCGCGTTCGAGGTCGCCCTGTACCGGCTGTGGCGCTCCCTGGCGCCGGAGCCGGACTTCGTGGCCGGGCACTCGCTGGGCGGCATCACGGCGGCGTTCGTGGCCGGGGTGTTCTCCCTCAAGGACGCGGTGGCGTTCGTGGCGGCGCGGGCGCGGGCGATGGCCGAGTTGCCGGCGGGCGGCGGAATGCTGGCGGTGGAGGCGAGCGAGGAGCAGGTGCGGGCGCTGCTGGCGCGGGAGGGCGTGGCGGGCGCGGAGGTGGCGGCCGTCAACGGCCCCGCCGCGGTGGTGGTGTCGGGCGACGCGGGCCCGCTGGCGCGGGTGGCGGGGCTGTGCGGGACGCGGGGCTGGCGCTCCTCCCGGCTGCGGGTGTCGCACGCGTTCCACTCGGCGCGGGTCGAACCGGCCCTCGGGGAGCTGCGCGAGGTGCTGCGGGGTGTCGCGCTGTCGGCCCCGGCCGTGCCGGTGGTGTCCGAGACGACGGGCCGGGCGGCGTCCGGGGGCGAGCTGTGCGACCCGGAGTACTGGGTGCGGCACACGCGGGAGCCGGTGCGGTTCGCCGACGCGGTCGGAGCGCTGCGGGACGCGGGCGTCTCGACGTTCGTGGAGATCGGGCCGGAGGCGGCGCTGACGGCGATGGTCGCGCAGTGCACGGCGGGCGGCGACGCGGCGGCCGTGCCCGCCCAGCGCCGCGGCGCCCACCGGGTCGCCGCGCTCGCCGCCGGGCTGGCGGCCGCGTTCGTCCGCGGGACGCCGGTCGACTGGGCCGCCGCCCTCGCCGGGGCGCGCCGCGTCGACCTGCCGACGTACGCCTTCCAGGGCCGGCGCTACTGGCTGGCCCCCGAGACGCCGCCGGCCGCGGCCGCCGACCCCGTGGACGGCCGCCTGTGGGACCTGGTCGAGCGCCGCCGCGCCGGTGACCTCGCCGCCCTGCTCGGCCTGCCGCAGGACGCCCCGGCGGGCGAGCTGCTGCCCGCCCTGTCGTCCTGGCGCACGCGCGAGCGCGCCGCGCGGGCCGTCCGGTCGTGGCGCTACGACGTGCGGTGGGAGCCCTGGGACGGCGGCGCGCCCGGCGCCGCCCTGCCCGGGCGGTGGCTCGTCGTCCACCACCCCGGGCAGGCCGCCCTGTACGAGGCGGTCGCCGCCGCGCTCGCCGCCCGCGGCGCCCAGCCCCTGGCCCGTACGCTCGACGCCGCCGCGCCGGACCGGGCCGCGCTGGC
>NZ_JAVSCF010000352.1:0-5071 GCF_031932565.1 Streptomyces sp. B1866 | reverse complement strand
ACAGCACCCGCACCGGCGGCGCCGGACCCGCCGGCGGCGGCCGTACGGGCGGCCTCGGCGGCCTGGGCTCCGGCGGCGGCGCGCCCGCCCCCACGCCACGCCCCCCGATCCGCGGCTCGGGCGGCGGCGGAGGTGACCGGAGTTGACCCTCGACGCCCAGTCCCACCCGCTGACCCGGCGCCGCACGTACCTGATCGGCCGCGCCCGGCCCAACGCCATCGTCGGCCGCAACCGGGAGACCGGCGAGATCGCGCTCATCATCGGCGGCGCCTTCATCGGCATGATGTGCGGACTGCTCATCCCGGTGCTGATGCCGCGCATCCTGCTGCTGGTCGGCTGCCCGACCCTCGCCCTGGCCGCCGTGTACGTGCCGTACAACGGCCGTACGTTCTACAGGTGGTACGAGATCAACCGCTCCTACAAGCGCATCCTGCGGCGCGGCGCCTTCTACCGCTCCGCCGCCGCCGAGGCCGGCACCCGCTTCGACGGCCGCGAGGTCGAGATCGGCCCGCCGCCCGGCATCGGCCGCGTCAACTGGCTCTCCGCCCCCTTCGGGCCCGACGAGGTCGCCGTCCTGCTGCACGCCGACCGCCGCACCGTCACCGCCGCCATCGAGATCGAGGGCCCGGGCGTGGGCCTGCGCGACAGCGAGGACCAGGAAGCCCTCGTCGAGCGCTTCGGCACCCTGCTCAAGCACGTGGCCAACGGCGACGGCTTCGTCACCCGCATCCAGATGCTGGCCCGTACGCTGCCCGCCGACCCCGACGCGCACGCCAAGGACATCGAGCGGCGCGGCGACGAGGACGCGCCCGGCTGGCTGAAGGAGTCCTACGACCAGCTCCAGTCGATGGTCTCCACCTCCTCCGAGCAGCACCGCGCCTACCTGGTCGCCTGCATGCACTACACGCGCGAGCTGGCCTCCGAGGCCCAGGCCATCGCGCGCGCCAGCCGGCACGGCGGCATCCACGGCCGCCGGATCGACCGGGACGGCGGCATCGCCGTGGTCATGGCCCGCGAGCTGACCGACATCTGCGCCCGGCTCGCCGAGGCCGACATCCGGGTGCGCCAGCCGCTCGGGCAGAGCCGACTGGCGTCCCTGATCCACTCCATGTACGACCCGGACCACCCCATAGACCACCTCCAGGCCATGAGCCGCCGCAACGCCTGGCCCGCCGAGCTGGACGCCACGCAGCCCACCTACCTCCAGGCCAAGACCCGCGAGTCCAGCACGCGCGAGCCCTGGTGCCACGCCACCGCGTGGGTGAAGGAGTGGCCCATGACGCCCGTCGGCGTCAACTTCCTCGCCCCGCTGCTGGTGCACACCCCCGACGTGATCCGCACCGTCGCCGTCTGCATGGACCTGGAGCCCACCGAGGTCGCCATCGAGCGGATGCTGACGGAGAAGACCAACGACGAGGCGGAGGCCAGCCGCGCCGCGAAGATGAACCGCACCGTCGACCCGCGCGACATCGCCGCACACGGCCGTCTCGACCAGCGCGGCGAGGACCTGGCCAGCGGCGCCGCCGGCGTCAACCTCGTCGGGTACATCACCGTCTCGTCGCGGTCGCCCGAGGCGCTCGCGCGGGACAAGCGGACGATACGGGCCTCGGCCGGCAAGAGCTACCTGAAGCTGGAGTGGTGCGACCGCGAGCACCACCGGGCCTTCGTCAACACCCTGCCCTTCGCGACGGGCATCCGCCGCTGAACCCGACCGGAAAGACCGAGGCACACCGCGACCGACCGAGACCGAAGAGCGACCGAAGTCGGCAGACGACGACTGATGGCGACTGAACACGACTGAACGACAGGGACGATAGGGGCTTCTCCGTGGCCGATCCGATGGGCGCCGTCACCAACGCGTTCACCAGCTTCCTGTTCGGGAAGGTGGAGACGACGCGGCTGCCGGTCCGCACGTCCACGGGCCAGGCGCAGGCCGTCTACCTGCCCACCGCCGCCCCGGGCCTCGGCGACTCCGGCGTGATCATCGGCCGGGAGGTGTACTCCGGCAAGGGCTACATCTACGACCCCTTCCAGCTGTACGGACAGCAGCTCCCCGCACCCCACTGGCTGGTGCTCGGCGAGTCCGGCAACGGCAAGTCCGCGCTGGAGAAGACGTACGTGCTGCGGCAGATGCGGTTCCGCGACCGCCAGGTGGTGGTGCTGGACGCGCAGGGCGAGGACGGCGTCGGCGAGTGGAACCTCATCGCCGAGGAGCTGAACATCACGCCTATCCGGCTCGACCCGATGGCGGCCCTGGACGGCGGCATCCGCCTCAACCCGCTCGACCCGGCGATCACCTCCACCGGCCAGCTCGCCCTGCTGCGCACGATCATCGAGGTGGCCATGGGGCACGGCCTCGACGAGCGCTCCGGCTTCGCCCTGAAAGTCGCCCACGCGTACGTCAACGACACGATCACCGGCCGCCAGCCGGTCCTCACCGACATCGTGGAGCAGCTGCGGCACCCCAAACCGGAGTCCGCCGAGTCGATGAACGTCGACATAGACGACGTCCGCGCGTGGGGCCTGGACGTCGCCCTGGTGCTCGACCGGCTGGTCGACGGCGACCTGCGCGGCATGTTCGACGGCCCGACCACGGCGGGCATCGACCTGGACGCGCCGCTGATCGTCTTCGACCTCTCCCACATCGACCGCAACTCGATCGCCATGCCCATCCTGATGGCGATCGTCGGCGTGTGGCTGGAGCACACCTGGATCCGGCCGGACCGCAAGAAGCGCATCTTCCTCGTGGAAGAGGCCTGGCACATCATCAACTCGCCCTTCGTCGCCCAGCTCTTCCAGCGGCTGCTGAAGTTCGGCCGACGGCTCGGCCTGTCGTTCGTGGCGGTCGTCCACCACCTCTCCGACGTGGTCGACGGCGCCGCCGCCAAGGAGGCCGCGGCGATCCTGAAAATGGCGTCCACCCGCACGATCTACGCCCAGAAGGCGGACGAGGCACGCGCCACCGGACGGGTCCTGGGCCTGCCCCGGTGGGCCGTGGAGATCATCCCGACCCTGTCGCCCGGCATCGCCGTCTGGGACGTCAACGGCAACGTCCAGGTCGTCAAGCACCTGGTCACCGAGGCCGAGCGGCCGCTGGTCTACACCGACCGGGCCATGACGGAGGACTCGCTGGCCCTCGAACTCGCGGCCCAGGCGGAGGCCGAGGCCGAGGAGCGGGCCGCGGCGGCGGTCGAGCAGCAGCTCGCCGACGAGGCGGACGACGCGTACGGCCCGGGCCCGTACGGCGGCCAGGCCCCGTACGGACCGTCCTCGTACGGGTCCACGGTGGCCTGACATGGCGGCGGACCGGGGGCGTGGCGGGCGCGAGCCCGTGCAGCGCGACGGCCCGCCCGCGCCGTCGCGCGGCATTCCCGACAGCGTGCTCGTCGGCGCCATAGCCTTCCTGCTGGGCATCACGACCCTGGTCTGGTCGGCGGCGGGCCTGGCCGCGGTGTTCTCCCGGGGCGGCTGGCCGGACGGCGTGCGGTTCGTCCGCACGCCCCTGGCCATGCGCCGCCTGGTCCAGGAGCCGCACGACCTGGCCGCCGCCTGGCCGGAGACGCCCAAGGAGCAGCTGTCCGGGTCGGGCCTGTTCTGGGGGATCTTCATCAGCGAGCTGATGGTGCTGTTCGTCCTGTCGGTGTTCGTGATCGGGACGGTCACCCGCTACCGGCTCGTACGGGCCAAGCGCCGCGCGGCCCGCGAGGCGGCCCGGGAACAGCCGGCCGCGCCCGCACCCGCCGAGACCACCGCGGGCCCGGCCCGGCCGCACCCGGGCGAGCCGGAAACCGCCGCCCCGGCGGCCTGGAGCGAACCGCGCCCCGGCCCGCCCGGCGACCCGTACGCCGCCGCCCGCCCGTTCTCCCCGGCCGGGGCGACACCGCCCGTGGCGACGGCGCCCACGCCCCTGGCGCCTCCGACGCCCGCACCGGCCGGCAGCGCCGCCGCGCCCCTCGCCGCACCCCTGCCCGCCACCGGCTTCCCGGACGCCGGTACGCCCCGCCCGCGCGTGCTGTACGGCGCCGCGCGCGGCACCGCGGCGGCCGACGCGGTGCTCGACGCGGCCGGACCCGTGCTCGCCGTCACCAGCGACCCGGAGCTGTGGGCCGCCACCAAGGACGCCCGCGCCAAACTCGGCCCAACCCACGTCTTCGACCCCTGCCACCTGCTCGACATCCCGGCCCGCCTGCGCTGGAACCCGGCCGCCGGCTGCGAGTCCCGCGAGACCGCCGCCGCCCGCGCCGCCGCCCTGCTGGCGCCCGTACGGCCCGTCCACGCCATGGACCAGCCCACGGCCCAGGCCGCGGAGACCATGCTGCGGTGCTGGCTGCACGCCGCCGCGGTCGACGGCCGGTCCTTCCGGCACGTGCACCGCTGGGCCCACGGCGGCGCCGCGCACGAGCCCGTACGGATCCTGCGCACGCACCCCAAGGCCCTCGGCGGCGTGGCAGGCGAGCTGGAGGCCACGCTCACCGCACACCCCGAGCGCCGGGACGTGGCCCAGGAACTGACCGCCCGCGCGCTCGGCGCGCTGTCCTCGATCCACATCAGGGATGCGTGCAGCCCGGGCCGGGCCGAGGCCCTGGCGCTGGAGTCCTTCATCGAGGAGGGCGGCACGCTGTACGTCGTGGGCGAGCCCATCGAGGACCCGCGCACCGACCCGGGCGCCATGCCGCTGCTGACCGCCCTCGCGTCCAGCGTGGTCGGACACGGCCGACGGCTGGCCGGCGGCTCGCCGTCGGGCCGGCTCGACCCGCCGCTCACCCTCGTCCTGGACGACGTGGCCGCCGTGGCCCCGCTGCCGGACCTGCCCGGCCTGCTGGCCGAGGACGCGGGCGCGGTCCTGGGAATGCCCACGCTCGCCCTGATGCGCTCGCGCGAGCAGGCCCGGGCGCGCTGGCCGCACGACACGCTCACGGACTGAGGAGCCCCGTCCGACCCGCCTTCGAGCCCCACGTGACAAGGGGACTCGACCACGCCGTGGCTTCCCCCCTCCCCCAGACACCGGACGAGAGCACCCTTGCTCTTGCCGCAACTTTCCGACAACGCAAAAAGCCTCGGTCCCTGGGTG
>NZ_JAVSCF010000351.1:0-5095 GCF_031932565.1 Streptomyces sp. B1866 | reverse complement strand
GGGTCCGCCTGCCGCGGGGCGGGGTCCGCCCGTACCCCGCCCGCCCGCGGCCTACGCGTCCCCGGCCGCCGGCCCGGCCGCCGGGTCGTCCCGCCCGCCGGGCCCCGCGGGCCCGTCCCCGTCCGCCGGGGCCTGGTCCTGGCCGTACCAGGCGCGCAGCTCCTCCCTCATCGACCGCTGGAAGGCGATGACCAGCGCCTGCACCACCAGCGGCTGCACGTGCGCCGACAGCGACTTCTTCGCCCGCACCTGCTCCGCGCCCGACCCGCTCCCGGCCAGCTCCGGCCCCCACACCTCGTCCCGGAACAGCCGGCTCAGCTCGCGCGCCACCGACCGGGTGTGGTCGACCACGACCGTGTGGGCCGCCAGGATCGTCTCCATCGGGATCGGCAGGTCCAGCAGCCGCAGGCCCAGGTGCAGGGTCCTGGGGTCGATGCGGAAGACGTCCGGGTCGGCGGTGCGCTCCAGGGTGCCCAGCGCGGCCAGCCGGTCGACGTCCTCCTGTGCCGCCTCCCGGCCCAGCCGCCGCGCCAGCTGCTCCCGGGAGACCTCCTCCGGCGCGTCCGGCGCCCAGGACGCCACCAGGGCCCGGTGGATGGCCAGGTCGTCGGCGCTCAGGTCGTCCGGCAGCGCCTCCAGGTACCGCTCGATGGCCGCCAGGGTCATGCCCTGGTGCTGGAGCTCCTCGATCAGCGCCAGGCGGGAGAGGTGCTCGGGCCCGTACCGCCCCACCCGGCGGGGGCCGATCGCGGGCGGCGGCAGCAGGCCGCGGGTGCTGTAGAAGCGGACCGTGCGGACGGTCACCCCGGCGCGGGCCGCCAGTTCGTCGACGGTGAGACTGGGTTCCTCGGTCTCGGTGCTCATCGGCCGCGCCTCACTCTCCGCTGTGCTGCCTCCGGTTCATCAGTATCGCTGTCTCACCACCACTGTGAAACCTCTGGGGCCCGCCGCGCCACCGTCGGCGGCGCGGCGGGCCCGAAGGAGGCGGCGCGCGGTCAGCGGGCGGCGGGCAGGCCGTGGCCGTGCGCGGCGTGGATGCGCTGCCACGACGCCGGGCGCGCCGGCGCCGGCCCGGCGCCGAGAGCGGCCGCGCGCGCGGCGGGCGCGGCGGGCTTCGACGGCGTGAACAGCCAGGTGTCGAACAGGCCGGTCAGCTCCTTGCCGGAGGTCTTCTCGGCGTACGCCTCGAAGTCCCGCACCGCGGCGTTGCCGTACCGGTGCTCGGCGGTCCAGCCCTTCAGGACCGCGAAGAAGGCGTCGTCGCCGATCTCCTCGCGCAGCGCCTGGAGGGCGAGCGCGCCCCGGTCGTACACGGCGTCGTGGAACTGGTTCTCCGGACCCGGGTCGCCCGGCTTGACCGTCCAGAACGGGTCGTCGGCCGGGTGCGAGGCGTAGGTGTAGTCCGCGAGCTGCCGGGTGGTGCCCTCGCCCTCCTTCTCCGACCACAGCCACTGCGCGTAGCTGGCGAAGCCCTCGTTGAGCCAGATGTCCCGCCAGTCCTTCACCGACACGCTGTCGCCGAACCACTGGTGGGCCAGCTCGTGCACGATCAGCGAGGTGTTGGCGCCCTTGGCGAACTGCGCCGGGCTGTAGAACGGCCGGGTCTGGGTCTCCAGCGCGAAGCGCGTGGCGGTGTTCGGCACGTAGCCGCCGGCCGCGTCGAACGGGTACGGGCCGAAGACGCCCGCCTCCCAGTCGATGATCTCGCCGGTGCGCTCGACGCTGGCGCGCGCGGCGCCCTCCTGCTCGCCGAGGTCCTTGCTGTAGGCGTTGACCACCGGCAGCCCGCCGTCGGTGGTGCCGGTGGTCACGTCGAACCTGCCCATCGCGAGCGTGGCCAGGTACGACGCCTGCGGCTTGCGCTCCCGCCAGCTGTAGCGCGTCCAGCCGAGCCGGGAGGAGGCGGCCTGGAGGGTGCCGTTGCTGATCGCCTGGGTGCCGTCCGGCACCGCGACCGAGACGTCGTAGCTCGCCTTGTCCAGCGGGTGGTCGTTGCTCGGGAACCACCACCAGGCGGCCTCGGGCTCGTTGGCCGCGACCGCGCCGTCCGGGGTGCGGTGCCAGGCCGTGAAGCCGTCGACCACGACCTTCGAGGGGGTGCCGCGGTAGCGCACGACCACGGTGGCCGGGCGGCCCGCGGGCAGCGGGGCGGCCGGCGTTATCTCCAGCTTGTGCGGGCCGGCCTGGGTGAAGGCGGCCTTCTTGCCGTTCACCCGCACCTCGCTGGTGTCCAGGGCGAAGTCCAGGTCGAACCGGGACAGGTCCTGGGTGGCGGTGGCCAGGATGGTCGCCGTGCCCTCCAGCAGGTCCGTGCGGGGCTGGTAGGTCAGGCGCAGGTCGTAGTGGGACACGTCGTACCCGCCGTTGCCGTACGTCGGGTAGTAGGAGTCGCCGATACCGGGCGCGCCGGGCGCGGGGCCGGCGGCCGAGGCGGGCACCGCCAGCAGCAGGAACGCGGCGGATGCCACGCCGGCGACGGTGAGTCTGTGGCGCACGAGTCCTCCAGAGCGTAGGGGGTGGCGATCGAGCACCCTGTGACTGTAAGGACGCCGCGGCCCGGCCACACGTCACGGGCGGCCGCCGACACGGGATCGACATCCGTACGACACGCGTCCGTACGCGCCCGCGCCCGCGTGCTTCCAGCCGTTGCCGAGAAGGGCGCGAGCAGCCGTCCCGTAACCCCCTTCTGTCCGGCGGGCCACTCGCGCTACGGTCCGCCCGTGCTGCTACGCGTGCGGAAGCCCCGCATCCACTGGAAGGCCCTGACCAGGCTGATACCGGCACTGGCCGCCGTCCTGACCGCCGTCCTGCTGGCCCCCGCCGGCGCCCACGCCGCGCCGCCGGGCGCGGGGGAGAGCCGGCCGGTGTACTCCTACGCCGACGCCGTGCGCGAGACCGTGTGGGTGGACACCGGCCTCGACGGCGACGGGGACGGCAGGCCCGACCGGGTGGCCGCGGACATCGTGCGGCCGCGCGAGCCCGCCGCCGAGGGCCGCCGGATTCCCGTGATCATGGACGCCAGCCCGTACTACTCCTGCTGCGGGCGCGGCAATGAGAGCCAGAAGAAGACCTACGACGCGGCCGGGCACCCGGTGGGGTTCCCGCTCTTCTACGACAACTACTTCGTGCCGCGCGGCTACGCGGTCGTCCTGGTCGACCTCGCCGGGACCAACCGCTCCGACGGCTGCGTGGACGTCGGCGGCCGGTCCGACATCCAGTCCGCCAAGGCCGTGATCGACTGGCTGAACGGCCGGGCCCGCGGCTACGACGCCCGCGCCGGGGGCAGCCCGGTCACCGCGACCTGGACCAACGGCGCCACCGGCATGATCGGCAAGAGCTACGACGGCACGGTGGCCAACGGCGTCGCCGCCACCGGCGTGAAGGGCCTGCGCACCATCGTGCCTATCGGCGCCATCTCCTCCTGGTACGACTACTACTTCGCCCAGGGCGCCCCGCTGTACGACGGCGGCCCCGACGAGCTGTCCCACGCCATCGAGAGCCCCGGCGCGCAGGCCCGCTGCGACGCCGTGCAGCGCCGGCTCGCCGACGGCGCGCCCCGCAGTGGCGACTGGACCCGGCTGTGGCGGCAGCGGGACTACGTGCCGGACGCCTCCCGGGTGCGCGCCAGCGTCTTCGCCGTGCACGGCATGCAGGACCTCAACGTCCGCACCAGGCACCTGGGGCAGTGGTGGGACGCGCTCGCCGCCGCGGGCGTGGAGCGCAAGATCTGGCTGTCGCAGACCGGGCACGTCGACCCCTTCGACTTCCGGCGCGCCGCCTGGGTGCCGACCCTGCACCGCTGGTTCGACCACTACCTGCTCGGCGTGGACAACGGCGTCGAACGCGAGCCCGTGGCGGACGTCGAGCGCGCCCCCGGCCGGTGGTCCACCGACCGTGCCTGGCCGCCCGCCGGCACCTCGCCCGCCGTCCTGCGGCCCCGTCCCGGAGACGGCACCGGCGCCGGGACCCTGGGCACCCGGCCGGCCGGACCGGGCTCGACCGCGTCGTTCACCGACGACCCCGGGCTGAGCGAGACCGACTGGGCCGCGCACGTGGACGGGCCGGCCCCCGCCGACGCCGCGTTCGCCACCCCGCCGCTGACGCGCGACCTGCGCCTGTCGGGCTCCGGAACGGTGACCGTCACCGCCACGCCGAGCACCGCCACCGCGCACCTGTCGGCCGTCCTGGTGGATCTCGGCCCGGCCGTCATCCGCGACTACGCCGACCGCTACGAGGGCATCCGCACCCTGGACAACCGCACCTGCTGGGGGGAGAGCACGGCGGGCGACAGCGCCTGCTACAAGGAGACCGAGCCGAAGACCACCGGCGTGTCCGCCACCGTCTTCAGCCGCGGCTGGGCCGACCTGGGCACCTGGGCCGACCCCGGCAAGGGCCGCCCGCTGACACCCGGCAGGCCGTATACGATCACCGTCGACCTGGCGGCCAGCGACCACGTCGTCCCGGCCGGGCACCGGCTCGCGCTGATCATCGGCGGCACGGACGCCGGCCTGATCGAGCCGCCCCCCTCCCGCCCCCGGCTGACGCTCGACCTGGCCCGCACCTGGGCCACCCTGCCGCTGAGCGGCGGCGCCGCGGCCCTGCGGCCCTGAGCCGCCGCTCAGGGCCGTGACGGCCGGGAAGGGGCCCGGGCGGCCCTTCGGCGGCTGTCCCGTCATCCCCGGCGGATCGGCGAGCGGCGTCAGACGCGGTCCGTCGCAAGGCGGCGAGACGTCCGAAGAGCGGCTTTCTTCGGACGTCTCGCCAACGCCACGAGCGGCCGTAGCGCGGCGTCGGGAGCCCTCCAGCGGTGAGGGACAGCCTGGAGCGCCGTCGTATGAGGCGTGCGGCGGCCCAGGCCCGCTCCGCAACCGGCCGGAGCGGGCCTGGGCCGCGCCTGCCCGACGCTGCCCCCGGTACGGGCGCCGGCCCTCGGCGCCGTACCGGGGGGTGCCCGTACCCGCTCCGGCCGGCCCGGGGGGCTACCGCTTCGGGTCCACCAGCCCCGCCCGCCGCAGCGCGTCCGCCATGGCCCCGTTCACCGGGGGGGCGTCCCGGCCGCCGCCGCCCGTGCCGCGCTGGCCGCGCCCGCCGCCCT
>NZ_JAVSCF010000350.1:1300-5102 GCF_031932565.1 Streptomyces sp. B1866 | reverse complement strand
GTCCCGCGGCGCGGGCGGGCCAGACGAGTCGGCCGTGCCGGACGGGGGCGGCGGCGGGGCGCCGGGCCCGGCCTGCGGGCCCTCGCCGCCGCCCGGCCCGCCCGGGTCGGGCTCGTCGTCCCCGCCCTCGCCCTCCAGCACCTCGTCCAGCTTGTCCTCGTCCAGGCCGGGCGCGTCGAACGGGTTGCGCCGGCGCCGGTGCGGGAGGGCCAGCAGGGCGGCCTGCCGCACGTCCTCCACCAGCACCTCCGTACGCCCCGCCCAGGCGGCCAGCGCGGTCGCCGCGCGCGCGGTCACGATGTCCGCCCGCATGCCGTCGACCTCGAAGGCCGCGCACACCGCGGCGATCCGGCGCAGCGCCCCGTCGCCCAGGCGCACCTGCGGCAGCAGCGCGCGGGCCGCCGCGATCCGCGCGCGCAGCGCGTCCTCCTCCGGCTCCCACCGGCCGGCGAAGGCCGCCGGATCCGCGTCGTACGCCAGGCGGCGGCGCACCACCTCCACCCGCTCGCCGGGGTCCCGGGAGGCGGCGACCTCCACCGTGAGACCGAACCGGTCGAGCAGTTGGGGCCGCAGCTCGCCCTCCTCCGGGTTCATCGTGCCCACCAGCAGGAAGCGCGCCGCGTGCCGCACCGAGACGCCCTCGCGCTCCACGTGGGAGGCGCCCATGGCCGCGGCGTCCAGCAGCAGGTCGACCACGTGGTCGTGCAGCAGGTTGACCTCGTCCACGTAGAGCACGCCGCGGTGCGCGTCCGCCAGCAGGCCCGGCTCGAACGCCTTCACGCCCTCCGCCAGCGCCCGCTCCAGGTCCAGCGCGCCCACCAGCCGGTCGTCGGACGCGCCGACGGGCAGCTCCACCATCCGCGCCGCGCGCGCCACGCCGGGGCCCGGCTCGTGCGGGCCGTCCGGGCAGCCGTCGAACGGCGCGGCCGGATCGCAGGAGAACCGGCATCCGGCGACCACCCGCACCTCGGGCAGCAGGCCCGGCAGCGCGCGCACCATGGTGCTCTTCGCGGTGCCCTTCTCGCCGCGCACCAGCACGCCGCCGACGGCCGGCGAGACCGCGTTGAGCAGCAGCGCCAGCCGCAGGCCGGCCATGCCGACGATCGCCGTGAACGGATAGGGGGTGCTCATGCGCGGGTGGCTCCTTCCCGTGGCCTTCCGGCCGGTTTCCGTGGCCTTCCGGCCTCTGCCTGCGGCCTTCCGGCCTCTGCCTGCGGCCTTCCGGCCTCTGCCTGCGGCCTTCCGGCCTCTGTCCCCGGCCTTCCGGCCCCTGCCCGTGGCCTTTCCGGCCGGTGGCCGCCCTCCGGCCGCCTGCGTGCCCGTCCTCCCCGGACGGCGGCGCGCCGCCGCCCGAGGCCGGACCCGGAGGTCACGGCGCCCCCGGAGGGACGAAGGGCAGCCCCCGGGGCGGCCCCTCCTCGATCAGCCGCAGCAGCGCGCCGGTGTCCGCGTGCTCTTCAATGAGATCGCCGAGACGGTCGAGTTGTTCCTCGCGCAGGGCACCGAATTTTGTGTCGGGCGCGGGCACGAACGACCGGCCCGCCGCGTCGGCGACCCGGCGCAGGAACGCCCGCCGGAACCCGTCGCTCTCCAGTGAGCCGTGCCAGTGCGTGCCCCACACCGAGCCCACCCGGCAGCCGTCCAGGGCCCCGCCCCGGCCGTCCTCGATGAACGGCTCGTACGCGTCCCCGCGCAGCTCCGCCACCCCGTGGTGGATCTCGTAGCCCGCCACCGGCTCGCCGAGCGCCCGGCCGGCCGGGCGCGCCAGGGTCTTGTCCGCGGCGAACCGCACCCGCACCGGCAGCAGCCCGAGACCGGCCACCGTCCCGGCCCGCGACTCGACGTCGTCTTCGATGCGCTCGCCGAGCATCTGGTAGCCGCCGCACACGCCCAGTACCGGCCGCCCCTCCGCCGCCCGGCGTGCCACCGCGTCGGCCAGGCCCCGCTCGCGCAGCCACGCCAAAGCCCGTACCGTCCCGCGCGTGCCGGGCAGCACCACCAGGTCCGCGTCGGCCAGCTCCTCGGGCCGGTCCACGAACCGCACGAGCACACCCGGTTCGGCGGCCAGCGCGTCGACGTCCGTGAAGTTGGACATCAGCGGCACGGCGGCCACCGCCACCCGCAGCACGTCCCGGCCCACCGGCGGCGCCACGGCGCTCTCCCGCACCGCGCCGCGCAGCGACACCCGCAGCCCGTCCTCCTCGTCGATGCCCAGCCCGTGCGCGTACGGCAGCACGCCGAGCACCGGACGGCCGGTCAGGCCGCGCAGCATGTCCAGGCCGGGCTCCAGCAGCGACACGTCGCCGCGGAACTTGTTCACCAGGTACCCGGCCACCAGCCGCTGGTCCTCGGGCGACAGCAGCGCGGTGGTGCCGAAGAAGGACGCGAAGACCCCGCCCCGGTCGATGTCGCCGACCACGACGACCGGCAGCCCGGCGGCCCGCGCGAGACCCATGTTCACGATGTCGGTGCGCCGCAGGTTGATCTCGGCGGGGCTGCCCGCGCCCTCGCAGATCACCGCGTCGTGGGTGCGCCGCAGCTCCTCCAGGCACTCCGTGACGGTCCGCAGCAGCTCCGCCCGGCCTCCGGCGTACGGCGACGAGCCGGGCGCCCCCGGCGTCGCGCCCTCGACGTACGCGCGTGCGCTCAGCTCGCCCACCGGCCGGCCGAGCAGCACCACCTGGCTGGTGCGGTCGCCGCCCGGCTTGAGCAGCACCGGGTTCATCAGCGCGCTCGGCTCCACGCGCGCGGCGGCGGCCTGCATGGCCTGGGCGCGGCCGATCTCGGCTCCGTCGCGGGTGACGAAGGAGTTCAGGGACATGTTCTGCGCCTTGAACGGCGCGACGCGCACCCCCTTGCGGGCCAGCCAGCGGCAGATGCCCGCCGTGACCACGCTCTTGCCCGCGTCCGAGGTCGTCCCCGCGACCAGCAGCGAGCCGCCGCGCGCCCGCCGGCCGCCTGGCACCGCCCGCGCGGGCGGCAGGCCGCCGGGCCGTCCGTCCGCAGCGGCCCGCGTCCCGTCCTCCGCCCGGCCCTTCCCGTCCGTCACCGGCCCGCTCCTTCCCCGCGCGCCCCGGCGGCCCGCCCCGGGCCGCGTACGGCGCCCGCCGCGGCCCGCGCGCCGACCGATACGGCGAGCGCCAGGGCCGCCACGCGGCGCGAGAGCCGCACCGCCCGTTCGACGTCTGCGGTCTCCACCGGCCGCGCCCGGCCGTTGAGCACCGGCCGGTGCTCGACCCGGCCGCCGTACGCCAGGGTGCCGCCGAGCCGCACGCCCAGGGCGCCGGCGAACGCGGCCTCCACCGGCCCGGCGTTCGGGCTCGGGTGGCGGCCGCCGTCGCGCCGCCAGGCCCGCCACGCGCCGCGCGGGTCGGGGCCGGCCAGGGTGGCCAGCAGGGCCGTCAGCCGCGCGCCCGGCCACCCGGCCACGTCGTCCAGCCGTGCCGCGGCCCACCCGAAGCGCAGGTGCCGCGGCGACCGGTGGCCCACCATCGCGTCCAGGGTGTTGACGGCCCGGAAGCCGACGAGCCCCGGCACGCCGCCGACGGCGCCCCACACCAGCGCGCCCACCACCGCGTCGGAGGTGTTCTCCGCGACCGACTCCACGACCGCACGCGCGAGCTGCTGCCCCGTCAGCGCGCGCGGGTCGCGGCCGCACAGGTGCGGCAGCCGCTCCCGCGCCGCGACCAGGTCCCCGGCGGCCAGCGCGCCGCCCACGGCCCGCGCCTCGCGGCCCAGGCTCGTGCCGCCCAGCACCGCCCAGGTGGCCGCCGCGGTCAGCGCGGTGTCGGCCGCGCGGGCG
>NZ_JAVSCF010000350.1:0-1214 GCF_031932565.1 Streptomyces sp. B1866 | reverse complement strand
CGCGCGGTGGTCGCGCCACAGGCGCCGCTCGGCGGCCGCGGCGGCGCGTCCGAAGGCGGCCACCGGGTGGCCGCGGCGCGGGTCGCCCACGGCCAGGTCGGCGAGGAAGCCGAGCGCGGCGCCCCATGCGAACGCGGCGTGATCCGTTCCCATCGCCTCAGCCCGCCGCCGGGCCCCGCCGGGCGGCGGGCCGGGACGGCGGGTGCGGCGCGGACGGGTCCGGTACGGCCCGGACCGGCACGCGGGGCGGCGCGGAGGCCGGGAGCGGGCCGGCGGCCGGGAAGGGGGCCGGACGGCGTGTCGGGGAAAGCGGCGCGGGCGCAGCGGTGCCGGGCATGGCGGTGTGTCCTCACTCAGGGTCCTCGCCCTGGCTCGACGTCGACCGGCGGTGGAAGTCTCCTGGCTCCCGGATCCGCGGCTCTCCCGGCCTTCCAGCCCCTGGCGGGGCCGTGACCTCGCTGGCGATGGGAGAGCTGCTCCCCGGTGACAGTGGCGGGACCGCGCCGGACTCGCACCGGCTTCCTCCCCTTGCCGCCGTTTGGCTCCGGCAGTCCACCACGGGCCGCGGCGGCCGTCAATAAGCCCGTGACCTGGGCGGGGCCGGTGTGGGCGGCTCCACATCGGCCCCGCGGCGCCGACGCGGGCGCGCGGCCGCCCGTCGGCCGCCGGGCCCGCGGTCCGGGCGGCGCCCGGCGGACCGGCGGGGTACACGCGCGGGCGGGGCCGGATCCCCACCTCCCGGCCCCGCCCGCGCGGGCTCGCACGCCCGTACCCGCCCGCCCGCGCGTGACGGGCACGTGGCGGTTACGGGCGGCCTGTCAGGCGACGATAAGACGGATGCCGTACGCGACGGCCGCCGCGCACACCGCGAAGCACGCGTACGCCCCCGCGCGGGCCGGCGCGGACGGACCGCCGTCGGCGGCGGCCACCGCGCCGTCGGGCCCCGGCGCCGAGCGGGGCCTGCGGGAGGTGCCGACGATGCCGAGCGTGAACACGCCCACCATGCCGACCGTCACCGCCAGGCTGACGCCGAAGACCTGGCCGAGGGCTTCCCAGTCGATGCTCATCGTGTCGCTTCCTTGGTCGGGGCCGGGGCGGCGGCGGTGGCGGGGGGCTGTTCGGGGCCGGCGGGCGCCTGCGCGGCCGGGATGACCGCCGTCGCGGGCGCCACGGGCGCCGCCGCGGCGAGCGCGGGAGCGGGCGGTGCCGGGTCG
>NZ_JAVSCF010000349.1:0-5111 GCF_031932565.1 Streptomyces sp. B1866 | reverse complement strand
CCCGAGGCTGGGGCCGCACGGGTGCCGAGATACACGAGCCCGAGCAGGCCGCCGGGCCGCAGGTGGCGACGAGACGGGAGGGGTCGGGGGTGCAGGGGCAGGGTGCTGGACGTGAACGTATATTTTCGTATTTGGGCGGCTGGTTCCGGTTCAGGCAGCGCCCAAGCCGAGGCCGCCTAAATGCGTAAATATCCGAGTCCAGCACCCTGCCCCGGAACCCCCGGCCCCGCACCCGCCCACCCATCCCAGGCACACCCCAAGGCCGACCGGAACCGCACCCGACCACCCACCCCAGGCACACCCCAAGGCCGACCGGAACCGCACCCGCCCACGCACCCCAGGCCCACCCCGCCCGCACCAACTCGCCCGTCAGTCCGCCGTAAGGACCACCTTCCCGGTGATCTCCCGGCGTTCGAGGGCGGCGTGTACGTCGGCCGCCTGCGACAAGGGGCGGGTGGCCACGATCTGCGGGGTGATCTCACCGCGGTGTGCGAGGTCGAGCAGTCGCGCCAGCGCGGCGCGGTAGGAGTCGCGCCGGGACTTCATCTCCCACGGCACGACGCTCTGCGCCGCCCGGCGGCCCGGCCGCAGGTTCATGAGCCTCAGGCGTGTCGCGCCGCGCAGGGTGTCGCCGACCATGTGCCCCGGCCGACCGCTGAACGCGAAGCTGACCAGAACCCCGCCGGGCGCCAGAATCCGGTATCCCTTGGACAGGTTGGCGCGGCCGATGTGGTCGAACACGGCCTGGACGCCGCCTGGTTCGCGTTCCCGCAGGACGGCCTCGAAGTCCTCGTGCCGGTAGTCGATGTACCTCACGCCGTGGCGGGCGAGCACGTCACGGCTGCCCGGCGCGGAGGCCGTGCCGTACATGCGCAGGCCCCGCAGCCGGCCCAGTTGGCTGGCCGCCTGCCCCACACCACCGCTGGCGCCCTGGATCAGCACGGTGTCGCCCGCCTTGAGCCGGGCATGGGTGTCGATAAGGCTCAGGGCCGTGAGGTAGTCGAGCGGAACGGCGGATGCGAGACGGGGTTCGAGTCCGTCGGGAAGCGGGACGAGCTGCCACAGGGGCAGCGTGATGTACTCGGTGTAGCCGGCCATTTTGGTGAGGGCGGCCGCGACCCGCACCCCTGCTTCGAGCCAGGACGGCGCCTCGCCGTCGACCGCGAAGTCGACCACCTCGCCCGCGATCTCATACCCGGGCGTGAACGGCGTCCTGCGCTGGAGCAGGTAGTCACCCGAGCGGGCCATGAGGTCGGTGAAGCCCACCCCCGCGGCCAGCACCCTGACGCGGACGTGTCCGCGCGGCGGCTGGGGCAGCGTCGCCCGCACCGTCCGCAGCACCTCGGCACCACCGAACCGTTCCGCAACGATCTTCCGATACGTGATCTCGCGCATGGCTCCCCATCCCCTGTGCCGCGTTCAATAACTTACACAGCGTCTAACAGTGCCCACGGGGCGCTGACCCGAATCCGAACGGAGCTGGAACAGTGCGGTGTTTCACGCGCCCCAACCGGCCGGGTCGGCGGTCGGCGGTCGGCGGGGATGACAGGTCACTACGCGCGTAGATATGCTCAGGTGGTGAGCATGCCCACCACAGTCCCCGGCCATCCCGAAGACACCGTCCCCGCCCACACCGAGGACGCCGCCGACCGCCGCGCCGCCCTCGCCGACGTGACCGCCACCGACGCCGCCCTGCGCCGGTTCCTGCACGGGCTGCCGGGCGTCGACGCGGTCGGCCTTCAGGAGCGGGCCGCCGCGCTCGGTACGCGGTCGGTGAAGACGACCGCCAAGGCGTACGCCATCGACCTGGCCGTCTCCATGATCGATTTGACCACCCTGGAGGGCGCCGACACCCCGGGCAAGGTCCGGGCGCTGTGCGCCAAGGGCGCGAACCCCGACCCGACCGACCGGAGCGTGCCCAGGGTCGCGGCGATCTGCGTGTACCCGGACATGGTGGCCACCGCCAAGGACGCCCTGGCGGGGACCGGGATCAAGGTGGCCTCGGTCGCCACCGCCTTCCCCGCCGGCCGCGCCGCCCTGCCGGTGAAGCTGGCGGACGTGGCCGCGGCCGTGGCGGCCGGGGCGGACGAGGTGGACATGGTGATCGACCGGGGCGCCTTCCTCGCCGGGCGGTACCTGGCCGTCTTCGAGGAGATCCGCCAGGTGCGCGAGGCGTGCGCGCGGGCGGACGGTACGGCCGCGCACCTGAAGGTCATCTTCGAGACCGGCGAGCTGGAGACGTACGACAACGTGCGCCGCGCCTCGTGGCTGGCGATGCTCGCGGGCGCCGACTTCATCAAGACGTCCACCGGCAAGGTCGCGGTGAACGCGACGCCGCCCGTCACGCTGCTCATGCTCCAGGCCGTGCGCGACTTCCGGGCGACGACGGGGGTACAGGTGGGCGTGAAGCCGGCCGGAGGGATCCGGACGACCAAGGACGCGATCCGGTACCTGGTCCTGGTCGGCGAGACGGCGGGCGAGGACTGGCTCACCCCGGAGTGGTTCCGCTTCGGCGCCTCCAGCCTGCTGAACGACCTGCTGATGCAGCGCCAGAAGCTCCGTACCGGCCGCTACTCCGGTCCCGACTACGTGACGGTGGACTGATCTTCCATGGACCGACCGCCTCCCCAGGCCCCGGCCGCCCCGGCCGCCCCGGCCGCGCACTTCGGCTACGCCCCCGCCCCCGAGTCCCGCGCCATCGTCGACCTCGCCCCGAGCTACGGCCTGTTCATCGACGGCGAGTTCGCCGAGGGCGCGCGCGGCGACCTGCGCAAGACGGTCAGCCCGGCCACCGAGGAGGTGCTGGCCGAGTACACGCACGGCACCGAGGAGGACGTCGACCGCGCCGTACGGGCCGCGCGCCGGGCGTATCCGGGATGGTCGGCGCTGCCGGGCGCCGAGCGCGCGAAGTACCTGTTCCGGCTGGCGCGGATCCTCCAGGAGCGCTCGCGCGAGCTGGCCGTGCTGGAGTCGCTGGACAACGGCAAGCCGATCCGCGAGTCGCGGGACGTGGACCTGCCGCAGGTCGCCGCGCACTTCTTCTACTACGCGGGCTGGGCCGACAAGCTCCGGTACGCCGGTTTCGGCGCCGATCCGCGGCCGCTGGGCGTCGCGGGCCAGGTCATCCCGTGGAACTTCCCGCTGCTGATGCTGGCCTGGAAGGTCGCCCCGGCGCTGGCCGCCGGGAACACGGTGGTGCTGAAGCCCGCCGAGACCACCCCGCTGTCCGCGCTCTTCTTCGCGGACGTGTGCCGCCAGGCGGGCCTGCCCCGGGGCGTGGTCAACATCGTGACCGGCGACGGCACGACGGGCGCCGCGCTGGTGGCGCACCCGGGCGTGGACAAGGTGGCGTTCACCGGGTCCACGGAGGTGGGCAAGGCCATCGCCCGTACGGTCGCGGGGACGCGTAAGAGGCTGACGCTGGAGCTGGGCGGCAAGGCGGCCAACATCGTCTTCGACGACGCGCCCCTGGACCAGGCCGTGGAGGGCGTCGTCAGCGGCATCTTCTTCAACCAGGGGCACGTGTGCTGCGCGGGCTCGCGGCTGCTGGTGCAGGAGTCGGTGCAGGAGGAGCTGCTGGACGCGCTCAAGCGGCGCATGCGCACGCTGCGCGTCGGCGACCCGCTGGACAAGAACACCGACGTCGGCGCGATCAACTCCGCCGAGCAGCTGGCCCGCATCCGGGCGCTGGCCGAGGCGGGCGAGGCCGAGGGCGCGCAGCGGTGGTCGCCGGACTGCGCGCTGCCGTCGTCGGGCTACTGGTTCGCGCCGACCCTGTTCACCGGCGTGACGCAGGCGCACCGCATCGCGCGGGAGGAGGTGTTCGGCCCGGTGCTGTCGGTGCTGACCTTCCGTACGCCCGAGGAGGCCGTCGCCAAGGCCAACAACACGCCGTACGGCCTGTCGGCGGGCGTGTGGACGGAGAAGGGCAGCCGCATCCTGTGGATGGCGAGCCGCCTGCGGGCGGGCGTGGTGTGGTCCAACACGTTCAACCGGTTCGACCCGGCCTCGCCCTTCGGCGGCTACAAGGAGTCGGGCTTCGGCCGCGAGGGCGGCCGGCACGGTCTGGAGGCGTACCTCGATGTCTGAGACGGCTGACGAGTCCGCGGGGGCGGGCGGCGGCGGCGCGCGGCTCGGCGTGCTGAAGACCTACAAGCTGTTCGTCGGGGGCGCCTTCCCCCGGTCCGAGAGCGGGCGGGTGTACGAGGTGACCGGCTCGGCGGGCGGCTGGCTGGCGAACGCGCCGCTGGCCTCGCGCAAGGACGCGCGTGACGCGGTGCTCGCCGCGCGTAAGGCGTTCGGCCGCTGGTCCGGCGCGACCGCCTACCACCGCGGCCAGGTCCTGTACCGCGTCGCGGAGATGCTGGAGGGCCGCCGCGAGCAGTTCGCCGCCGAGGTGGCCGCCGCCGAGGGGCTGCCGCGGGACGTGGCGGCGGACCGGGTGGCGGCGGCGGTGGACCGGTGGGTGTGGTACGCGGGCTGGGCCGACAAGGTCGCCCAGATCGCCGGGGCCGCCAACCCGGTCGCCGGGCCGTACTTCAACGTCTCCACGCCCGAGCCGGCCGGCGTGGTCGCGGTGCTCGCCCCGCGCGAGTCGTCGTTCCTGGGCCTGGTGTCGGTGGTCGCGCCGGTGATCGTCAGCGGCAACACGGCCGTGGTGGTGGCCGCCGAGCGCGCCCCGCTGCCCGCGCTGTCGCTGGGCGAGGTGCTGGCCACCTCCGACCTGCCGGGCGGCGTGGTCAACGTGCTGTCGGGCCGTACGGCCGAGATCGCCGCCCCGCTGGCCGCGCACGCCGACGTGAACGGGATCGACCTGGCCGGCGCCGGTGACGACCCGGAGCTGGCGGCCGGGCTGGAGCGGGCGGCGGCGGACAACCTCAAGCGCGTCCGCCGTCCACAGCCCGTGGAGGACTGGGCCGCCGACCCGGGCACCGACCGCCTGCTGGCCTTCGTGGAGACCAAGACGGTGTGGCACCCGCTGGGGGTCTGAGCCGACGCCCCGCGGCGGGGCGCGGGCCCGGGACCCGGACCGTGGCTGTCGGTCCGGGTCCCGTGGCCGCGCGGACGGCCGGCGGCGGGCTCGCGGCCCGTACCGGCCCCGGCCCGGCCCG